>CAJJCQ010000065.1 GCA_905182725.1 uncultured Candidatus Poseidoniales archaeon | reverse complement strand
CGAGATGGCGGACGCATTCTCTCACTCAACTCCTCAGATGGGTTTTCCGCCACAACTCTTCTTTCTGGCCTTTCAAACCCACACGGGATTCATCTTTCTCCTCAGCATCTTTTCATTTCAGAAGAAGGCCAACTGACCCGGTATGATCGGATAAACTTCACCTTCAGCAATCCTACACTTCTCGTCGAAGGAGTTCCGAGCGGCAATCATCAAACAAACGCCATCAACGCCTTTCCAAATGGAACTTTGATTTGGCACAGTGGTTCAACATGCAACGTCTGTGATGAGAATGATGAGCGAAACGGGGCTTTACTTTGGGTAAATCCCGATACCGGTGAACACGGCGTTCTCGCCTCCGGCGTTCGAAATTCATTCGATGGAGTTTGGGTTTCAGGAATGGGATATCTGTTTTCAGACAATGGGCGTGACTGGGACGGCGACCATCCAAATGAAGAAGTCAATCTCTTGGTAGCAGGTGCTTCATACGGGTGGCCAGACGATGACCCCGAACATCCTATTCCAACTGGAACTCTTGGCCCAGTTGCTCAATGGACCCCACATACTTCGTTGAATGGCATCGATGTTCGACCAGAACATTCACTTCTTCCTGGTCTAAATTCAACCGCAGGTGAAGGATATACTGTGTACGCAACCGTCTACGGCTCTTGGAACACTCTTTTGCCACAAGGACATGAAATCGTTCGAATTGATTTCACTCCAAGTTCGACAAACAGCTCGATGCCAACAGAACAATGGGACAGTAAAGTAACTCGTTTCGCCACAGATTTAGGCACTCCATTGCCGCTTCGATTTGGCCCAGATGGAAATTTGTATTATGCAACCTTTGGCAGCGGTGGAACGCTCTACCGAATCACAGCGAATTGAGCCAGTCACTTAGACGGCGAACGCCTTCATGGATATTTTCCGTTGAAGTCGCATAGGAGATTCGAACAAAACCTTCACCCGACTCCATTAACGACCCGGGTATCAGCTGCACCTTTGCTTCTTCAAGTGCACGAGTAGCGAATTCGATGTCGTCCATTCCAGTTCCTGTCACGTCACAGAATGCATAGAATGCACCTTCAGGTTCAGGCACGATAATCCCAGGTAATTCTTTCAAAAGGCCATGTATGATACCTCTTCGTTCTTTGAATGATGCAGCCATAGCCGCAGTTTCTTTTTCAAGTCCTAAGGCTACTGTTGCAGCGGGCATCATGAAGCTTGCAACATGGGTTGCAGAACTGACATTGATTTTCTTGACACCGTCCATCACTTGCTTTGGCCCAGTAATCCAACCCAATCTCCATCCAGTCATGGCCCAACTTTTTGACCAGCCTCCTACAGTAATTGTTCGCTCAGCCCCTCCTTCAAGGGAACACGGGGAAGTATAGGGGTAATCGGTCCACGTTAAATTTGCATAAATCATGTCATCAATAATCCACAGATCGTGTTTGATAGCAAAATCAACAAGTTGGCGAATTTCTTCTGGCGTGTAAACAGCCCCTGTGGGATTGTTCGGGGAGTTGATGAGGATGGCTTTGGTTTTCGAGGTGATTGCCGCTTCCAATGCGTCGAAATTTGGATGGTAATTCTCTCTAAGTACCGGAACGTGAACAGGTTTGTAATTGAGAAGTTTGAGCATCCCATCGTACGATGGCCATGCAGGAGAGAGTAACAACACCTCATCACCGGCATCGAGGGTTGCTATCATTGAATAGAGAAGCGCCTGCTTACAACCAGGTGTGATGAGCACATCTAGAGGGTCCACTGGGATCTTATATTTTGAAAGGTGAAGGGCAACTGCGTCACACAATTCAATCGAACCTTGTGTTCGAGTGTATGTTGTTTCTCCCCTATCGAGAGCTGCTTTGGCTTCATCGACAACTGCCTGTGGAGTCGCGAAATCAGGTTGTCCGACACTAAAGCGAATAACTTCTGGGCCCGGAGGTGCGAGGAATGCAGCGAATCCCGTGCCCACATTTCCCAACGTACGATTGATTTCAGGCATAACCACTTCTCCCAAACTAGACAATGTCTATGTGATAAGACAAACCAATCTGTCTTTCGCTATCAAGACTGCGCGTCAAAACAAAGTCAAAACAGTATTTTTTTGAAAAGAGCACAGACTGGGATTTGAACCCAGGTAAGAGGATTTGCAATCCCCGACGTAGCCGCTCCGACACCCGTGCAGTAGTCCACGCACTGACTGGTTCTATTTCAACGCGACCGACCCCGAAACACTGTACGGTTTTCCCCATACGAGAAAAGACACCCAATTTTGACTTCCGTCCTGCAATATTATTATTTCAGTGAACATTGACGAAGGCGCATGGAAGAAAGTGGAGGTGAGGCGAAAACGAACCCTTTCGAAACAACCCCTTTCCCAGAAACGCCCTCAGTCTTTGAAACAAACACTATTCCGGCGCCCCAAACAATCACACTCTCTGGCTCAGTGAGTGAGTTTCAAACTCCAAATTACGGTACGACGGATGCGCCTGGTGGGCGCAAAATGCAATGGAAACAGTTCTTTTTCGGACTCGTCATCCCCTACGCTGTTGTTTTCTTACTTTTCGTCATCATGGTCACCGCCGAAGAAGCTGGAGACCCTTGGAAATATGATGAGAAAACACTAACGGTCAATGAAACTGGATATTTCACTCACGATTTCCAGCAATCTACCGCCGTCGAGATGCAGTGGTGCAGCGGGTATGCGATTTCCCCAGACGCCTTCTTCAGCATGAACTGCTCAAGCGAATATTCAGGCCCTCAAGACAAATTTATTGTCGATGAGAGGGTGCAGAATCCCACAGGTGCAGAATCTTATGTTAAAATCGGGGAATACACCCCCTCGAATTCAACATTATGGTTTCAACCAACCAATTCTTCAATAGAAACCATCGAAGTTCGCGTTGAGTTCTACGACTCTTCAAAGGATTTTGATTTCGTTTTTGAGATTCTTTCTGTCGGATCTTGCTTCCTCCCTTTCATCTATATTGGGGCTGTAATTTTCGCATTCGTTAAACAGAAACGTTCCCTTGCATATGGACTTCTTTCTGCTTTAGGTCTGTGGATTGCGTTCGTCTCATTATTCATCGCCTCTCTTGTAATGTTTGCCTTCTAACCAAAGCAGTGTTTATTGTATAGTCCGGCAAATCCATTATACGGTAGTCAAGGAACCACTCTTCATGGCCCAGTCACTGGAGAATGAACCTGAAAACCATTCCAAAGACCCGCCGCCGCAAACGATTATTTTTGAATCGATTCCATCGACTCCATCGATCACTTCTTTTCAGAGGCAGGATAGAATTGTAAGCGCCTCCCAAAATTCTCCCTTTCAACTCTTGGAACCGATGCCTGCAGAGACCGCACAAAAATCTTGGCCGATGTTTTTTCTTGGATTTTCCATGCCTTTTCTTGTGTGCTTTTTAACCTACTTTGTAATAGAAGGCATGTGGGGACTCTTCCCAAGAGCGAGTGATAAACTCCTTGACGCTTCATGTTGGGCCCTCCCCCTCCTCTATATCGGTACATTGATTTACTCATTCGCCAAAGGGAGCAGGTCTTTCGGAAAGGGATTATTAGCGGCAGCAGCGGTACCAGTGCTCCTAATCGGAGGTTTATTCCTCATTCTCTATATCGAATACGGAATGTAAAGCCTTGAAGGGGCATCTCGCGCATTGCGTTCAAATTTGACGAGGGTATATTTCTAAAAACCCCCGCTACAAAGCATACATCGGGGTACCTATATGGAACATGTTTTGATACCACCCGCAACACCCACGACTCCGTATTACGAGTGTAGATATGCGGTACTCCGTGAACCTCTTGGCTTTTCCAGAGGTGCTGAGATGCTCGATGATGATGAACAAGCCATACATGCGTGGGTCGAGTACGAGGACGACGTTGTTGCAGTCGGGAGGGCACACCTCATTTCAGCAGACAGCGATGGTTCTGCAGCCGACCACGCAGGGCCAGATGCTACCAAATGCCCTGGATTTGGGCCATTGGCCAATCCAGTAAACCGCCCAGCTATCCAAATTCGACAGATGGGCACCCGCCCCGAATCTCGCCGACAAGGGTGTGCAGCAACAGTTTTACAGGCCCTTGAAAAAACTTCAAAGCAACACTTCGGCGCTAAAATCGGTCTTTTACAAGCGAGAGAAATCGCTATTCCATTTTATCAATCGCAAGGGTGGATACTTATCGACGATCCCTATTCGATTGACGGAATCGGGCCACACCGCTCGATGATGAAGCAATTATAAACATGAATTGTTCATATACCGTCGCAATTTTTTCCATTTAATGCAATATCTGCTCCGGGGGCGCCAGTTCCACAAGGGGAAAGATGAATACTGCGCCAGTCTTTATGCCATTATTTTGTGAAAAGGTGTGAAAACCACTCTGAAACTGAGGAGATACAATGAAATCGAAGCAAATCAACAAGAAAGAACCTTATTATGTAACTACGGGAGACGTAATCCTAATGCCTCCCGAGCAGACCCTGCAAAAAGCAAGGAATGAAAAATATTTGAAAGCCCTTCAAACTCTTGCCGAAAGAGACCCTGAAGGATTTTCAAATGTCGCTCCTGAACTGATTAAAAGGAGCGTTTGGAATTGGAGGGGCGCAGATCCCTTCTTCGCTGAAAGGCTCTCAAATTGGATCGATACAGCGCATAAATGGAGTGAATTCAAAGAAATCCTCCCTAAAGACGCCCACCTCCCACGTCGAAAATCCATTGAAGCGATTTCGTATGAAAATTTACCACAACAATACAGCGGTTTTTTACAACACCTGTCGCAGAGATTTGAAGGCGATTATACTCGGTGGGATGCCTCCAAGAGAGACCAATTTACCATTCTCGGCATGCTTGCACTCGAAGGAAAAGAAGGTGTACGCCAGGGGAGATTGATCCATCACCTCGGCCTCGATAGCACAGGTAGCGTTGGATTGCCAGGCTCAAATGCCATTAGAGCAGCAAAAATCGCATTAAGTCGTTCAGCTAAACCTCTGCATCTTTGGGCTCCAGCATCAGGAAACGGTAGTGAAAGGCTTCATGCCTTTGACGATTCAAATCTAGCAGATCTTGTCGCAAGATTTGTGTTAAATCAGCAAGCAGCAATTTTACTCCCTCCTGCATATACGCTCGAAGGATGAACGAAACACAGCGTCGCGCTCTTCATATAGGGTCGGTATGTTCCAATATGTAGAGGGAACGTTGGGTTCCCTAGAACTAACCCGTGAAATACGATGCATTTGGAGGAACAATACAAGGAACTGAACAAGGGACAAAAAAGCATGACTGCCAACCAGTCTGCATATGCCACAACCGTAGAAGTTGTCGGTCAAAAGTCTCTTGTTATCTCCTTGAACATTACCCGCATTCAGTGCGCAGCATCGCGAACATCCCAAAACACCTCTCCCACCATGTGGGCTGGGCGTTTGGAAAGAGAGAACAGCGGGTTCTCTATGTAACAACAACCAAAAATATAGGAAGTGAAAAAACATGAATGATAAAAAAATAATGAGCGTGCTAATTGCAATGTTCCTCGCTCTCTCTGCATTATCTGCAGTGAGCGGTGACGGATCTGATCCACTCGACCCATCCGATGGTGGGGCCGACTGGGACGGTGACGGACTTACCAACTCTGAGGAACAAAACGAAGGCACCAATATGAACAATGCAGACAGCG
>CAJJCQ010000064.1 GCA_905182725.1 uncultured Candidatus Poseidoniales archaeon | reverse complement strand
GAATCGAGCCATTCAAAGGCACTTTGAGGAAACGCATCTTCATTATCACCAACTCCATCATAATCTTGATCGTAGCATTCGAGTGAATTGTTCGGCCAAACGTCGATGTTATCGCCACATCCATCTTGGTCAGTATCGTACCATTCAGAGGCATCATTCGGAAAAACGTCTGAATTATCTCCTACGCCATCACCATCGGTATCATTCCATTCTGTTGTGTCGAACGGGAAGAAATCTCGGTTATCGCCATACGTATCGTTATCTCTGTCTGCCCAGTCACTTCCATCATCTGGGAAGAGATCTGAAAAATCTCCAACTGAATCGTTGTCTCTGTCACTCCACTCATTTTCATCAAGAGGGAAGGCATCAATGAGGTCTCCAAAGCCGTCGGAATCACTGTCAATACATCCCAGTGGTACCAAAGAATAACCTTCAATCAGTGGGCAATCATCTTTGTTATCGCCGTATCCATCACCATCTGAATCTGCCCATTCAGTACTGTCGATTGGAAACGCATCAGCATTATCTCCTACCCCATCTTCATCAACATCGGCACAATCCAATGCATCATTTGGGAAAAGGTCAGAATTGTCACCGCAACCATCTCCATCACTGTCGGCCCATTCATTGATGTCTAATGGAAACGCATCATCGCCATCGTGAACAAAATCTCCATCGCTATCGGCGATTCTTTTGTTGGTTCCAATTGCTTCTTCTTCAGCGTTGGATAAGCCATCTCCATCCATATCATCATCTTCGATATCATGGCAACCATCATTGTCTAAATCATAAGCATGAATGCCAATTATGCCTTTTGGACAATTATCATCTTCATCTTCAACTCCATCATTATCATCATCGAGGTCGACTTCATCACTGCATCCATCAGCATCATGGTCGAATGTTGATTGGGAATAAGGACAAGGGTCGGTTGAATCATTGATGCCATCTCCGTCAGAATCTCGTTGTTCAGCCGAGCACCCAACAGCATCGACAGAGGAACCAAATGTTGTTCCCGGACATGTGTCGATGAGATTGACGACTCCATCTTGGTCATCGTCTTGTTGTTCCCAAGAACAGCCCGTGAGATTTGTAACTACTTCAGCAGCTGTCCAGGAACAGGTATCATAGATGTTGATGACTCCATCACCATCTGTGTCTGCCTCGCCAATAGCTTCGACCGCATATCTTCCAATGAATCGATGCATGACACGGGTTGGATGTGCTTTGTCGAAGAAAAGATACTCATCCACGTTTGAAACAACGGTGTCTCCACTGCTGCAAATCGGCAAGGGGAGGAGAGAAATTCCACCAGAGCATGCAGCATCGTTGACATTGGTGAGTCCGAGTGCTTCCTTATTTTGTAAGATATCGTTGAACACAGACCATGCATCGATGAAATGAATCGTGATTCCCAACTCTACCCTCAGGTCTCCAGCCAATGTGGTTAGTTTTTGGTTGTAGAGCACCACTTCAGAAGCGATGGTGTTTTGTCGATTTTGGCTCCAACTCTTCACTTCGGGTGTTTTTTCCAAAGGTGGAAGATTTGGGATAATGAATTCGTTTGCCCCCGCCCCTTCAAGTTGACGAATGTGTGATTCCATATTCGTTACGATTGTATTTGCATTGGCAGTACCGTAAAGAAAATCATTACCGCCAGACCACAAAGATACAACTGCATTTGAGGGGATCGTTGTCTGGACATTTGACAAATAATTACTGATTTGCGTCCCGACATTGGGCAGCAAAACATAGGAATAGCCTTGACCGGTTTGTGAACCACCAAAGGCACGGTTATCACCTGCTGCAGTGCCTGAACCAATGGTTGTGGTAACTCCATAGGCCTCCGACATGTATTCAAGCCACACTTGACCGTTCGAAAAACGACCTTGCCAGTAAGGTGGTACATCAGGAACATTGAGTATTGAATTTTTACCATTCCCCATGTCGCTGAGTGAATCACCAAAAGCGAGAAGATTCGTGATTGTTGGGAACTTGGCATTTTCGAACACCATGAACGGTTGCTGTTCACTACTGAGGAGATTATTCGATACGTCAACGATCTCGACTTCGAATGTGTAAAAGTGGGCACTGTTGTAAAATCGTTCCAGCATAATATCAAACGAAGTCACCGTCCCAGCGGCTTGAAAGGAGTGCGTTCCATTAAGTAGAACGGCATTGTTTTCATCAAGTAAATTCCAATTTGCAAACAACCCGATTGAATAGGGTGCATTCGAAATTTCGACGTTGACAATGACTGTTTCATTGGATAACCAATCGTATTTTTCGACTGAAAGGTTCGTCGTTGCAGCCCTGCCTTGGGCCTGAACGAGGCCCGTGGCACTTTGCAGCACCATCAGCAAAATCAGGAAGAAGACAACCTTGCGCACATATAGGCTACGGGTTGTAAGTTGAAAGCAGTTCGCCTTACATTCCAAATGATGAAGGGTCCATGTCCATGTCACCATCTTTCATCATTTTCCGCATTTGCTTGTTGAGTTTTCTGTTGCCGCCCATGCCTTTCATCATCTTACGTGAACGGTTCCATTGGGCAATGAGTTCTCTGACATCCTTTTCTCGAACACCAGATCCTCGAGCAACTCGACGAATTCTGTCTGCTTTGATTTTGGCAGGTTCATTCTTTTCCCAAGCCGTCATGCTGTCCATGATGGTTCGATACCGGTCAAGATTATCTTGCATGGCTGCTTTTTGTCCTTTGGACATTGCACCCATTCCTCCGAGCATACTTCCTGGGAGAAACGACATGAGTTTGTCAATGGTACCTACTTTGGCCATCATTTCCATTTGTTTGTACATGTCGTTGAGGGTGAATCGTCCACTCATCAAACGTTGAGTAAGACGCATGGCTTCTTCTTCATCCATGTCGTCAGGAGCCAAGTCAATCAGGCCCTGAATGTCACCCATTCCGAGTAGACGTGAGATGAATCGGTCGGATTCGAATTTTTCCAAATCAGGAACATTCTCTCCAGTCCCGATATGAACAATTGGGGCTCCTGTGGCTGCAACTGCAGACAGTGCACCACCACCTCGTGCTGTTCCGTCGAGTTTGGTGATGACAATACCAGTAACGCCTGCAAGTGAATGGAACGAAGCTGCGACTGGTCCAGCAGCTTGACCAACTTGAGCATCGATGACAAGCCAACGTTCACTGGCCCGGGTAATCGAAGAAATCTGTTCCAATTCATCAACTAAATCTTGGTCAAGTTGGTGGCGTCCTGCAGTATCGACAATGATCAGGTCTGCTGCTGCACATGCTGCAAGACCATTCCGGACAATGGTCGGGGCGTCTTTGGTATCTGGTTCTCCATAGACCTGAACGGTCGAATCTTCCAATAATTGTGTCAGTTGAGCATAGGCTCCAGGTCGGTGTACGTCAGCCTCGATCACGGCAACTCGAAGACCATGCTTTCGACGGTACCATTCTGCCAACTTTGCTGTTGTGGTGGTTTTTCCTTGACCGTATAATCCAACAAGAAGAAGAGTTGCACCATGAGGTTGAAATTCATGGGCAGGGCCAAGCATTCGAACCAATTCGGTATAGAGAATGTTCATTGCATGCGTTTGCAAAGTGATACCTGGTCGTGGTTCATCTTCTCGAAGTCGAGCCTCAAGTTTCTCAACCAACTCTTTGGTTTGACGGACGTTGAAATCCGCTTCTTGGAGTGCTCGACGTAGGCTACGGGTCATTTCCCGAAGTTCTTCTTCATCCAACTTGCGTTTATTCTTAAGCAACCCAATGGAACGAAAAATACCCTTTGAGAGACCTTCGAGTGCCATGGTCTAGCGAGTTGGTTTTCCCATTTCAACCCACCCATTGCTGGT
>CAJJCQ010000063.1 GCA_905182725.1 uncultured Candidatus Poseidoniales archaeon | reverse complement strand
TGTTTCTTGGACCGCTTCAGGCGACCAAGGCGATGTCGCAACATGGAAGGTCTGCTATAACCGTGGAACGTTCACTGCTGCTCAAATCGATGAAGTAACATGTGTTGATGCTACAGGAACTTCGGTTAATATCGATACTTCAACCTGGTCTGCTGGTACATACACGTACCACTTCACAGCAGTTCCAGTTGACGCCCTAGGTAACTCCGTTGCCGCAGGCGCAATGAACAGTATCGATTACCAACGAGACGGTGATACTACTAACTCTGGAGATGGAACTGTAGTTGAGTTCTATTATGAATGCGCAGAAGATGATTATGACTGTGATGGCATTGCAAACAGTGGCGATGACGACGCAGATGCGGATGGTTTACATGATGGTTTAATCGACTCGAATACTGAATCTACCGATACGACATGGCTGCATGACTTTGCCATAGTCAAAACCACTGATGGATTTGAATTACAAATTGAATATCGAGTACCGCTTCATCCGATTTATGCAAGTCAAGTGAGTTATGTGATGATGTATGATGAAAATGGAATCGAAAGAGAGAGGCCACTCATGTGGGATATTTCAACAGATGGAACGTTCAAAATGGGAGTGCCATCCACTCACATTGATGAATTAGAACAAAGCTTATGCTATAATCCGATTGGCAACCCACCATACGGAAGTTTTGACATGTATGAGTGGCTGAATAACAGTGTGATGCTTAATGACACTCTCATCACTCCGGCTGAGATTCAATGTTCGTGGAGGAATCAACCCAATCAAGTGGATTTGAATAAATTAACAGCAGAGATTCAATCTGATACTTTCTATTCACGAATGCACAAAGAATACGAAGTGGTGAGGTACACAATCAATTATGAAGTTGCTGAAAATTCCACCGAGTTGAAGATTTTACCAATCTACGCAGTTAATGAATCAAGTTTGATATCAGGATCAGTCAAGGCCATTCACGTCGAAGACCAAGTGAGTGGGACAACCTCTGTCTGGTTTTGGTGGTCACAATCCTATTCATCCACATTTGATTTGGAGAGCGCAAGAACTGGTACCGTAAGTTCTGACAGCAACAGTAGTAACAGCAGCCCATCGAGCAGTATAATACTCATAATACCGATAGTTTTAGGTATTCTAATTATTCTACGAAGGAGAAAAAAGAACGACAATAATGGAGTTTCAAAAGATTTCACACAGCCATTGATACCAACTCAAGTACAACCTGTTCAACAAGCATATCAACAACCTGTGGTTCAACAACCATCAGAATCCACATCCGCAAGTACGATTAGTGATAGCGTAGTTACGAATGACGTACACCATCATTACCACCAGCCTGTGGTTCAACAACCTGTTCAGCAAACCTATCAGCAACCAGTTGTACAGCAATCTGTAGCAGTTGCAGAACCTACGGTTCTACAAGAATGGACAGATGAAGCAGGCTACACGTGGAGAGCCATGGATGATGGTACAAACTTCTGGTGGACAGGTACCGAATGGCAAAAGCATAGTTAATTCGAATTGTGAGGTCTTGAAGAATAACCCTTGTGCGTTCAAACCTTACGGGGTTCTAACTCTTTGAGCAGGGTTTTGGTGGACGTTGGGGGATTTGAACCCCCGACTTCTTGGTTGCAAACCAAGCACTCTTCCAACTGAGCTAAACGCCCCTGTATTTATGGCGTCGAGCCAATCCTTTTTGAGTCTTCACCTCAAAGCGACTCGTTTCAAACTGCATCAATCGTTGCATAACGGTCCGGACCAACACCAATACTGGTGCAAGGAACGCCGACAAGTGCTTCGACCTTCTTGATGTACAATTGAGCTGCTGAAGGTAAAGCAGCGTAGCCAATACCCTCATCATTGGCTTTCTTTGCGATTCCGAGCCATTCTTCGAGAGAATACGAAGGGAAACCTGGCATGGTGACATAGATTGGCTGGCATCGTTCAAGGGCTGTTGCACTCGAAGGCATTTCCAAAATCTCTTTTCCATCCAGTTCATAGGCTACACAGATCTTGATTTCTTCAAGTCCACCGAGAACATCCAGTTTTGTCAATGCAAGTCCAGTGAATCCGTTGATTCGATTTGCATGGCGCATGACCACTGCATCAAACCAACCGCAACGACGCTTTCGGCCTGTTGTGGTTCCAAATTCATGACCGACAGTCCCTAGATGTACACCGTTTTCATCATCAAGTTCAGTAGGCATGGCTCCATGGCCAACTCGAGTGATGTAGGCTTTGGTAATTCCAATGACTTCTTCGACATGGCCTGGATGAATTCCAGCCCCATGTGATGCGTTACCACGGCACGTGATTGAAGAGGTGACGTAAGGGAATGTTCCTTGGTCGATATCCAAAAGACAGCCTTGGGCGCCTTCAAGGATAATGTGTTCTCCAAGTTTCAGTGCATTGTCGAGCATAAGACCAGTGTTCCGAATCGAAGTACTGTATGCATTCCAAATCCATTCAACATCAGCCTTCAAGCCGGACACTGTGATTGTATCTTCACTTCCTGCTGCTGAAAGTGTAGAGTTCATTCGAGCAGTGGTTGCTTCCATCCAATCATCATCGGCCATAACCTCTGCGAGGTCTCCAAAGCGCAAACCAATACGGTTGGTCTTGTCTGCATACGTAGGTCCAATACCCCGACCGGTCGTTCCGATTTTCTTATCCAAACTGTCGAGATAACGATGGAATGGAAGAATAATGTGGGCGCGTTCACTGATGTACAAGCGTTCGCCACGAGGGTCTTCACCGGCGGATTCTTCCCATCCAGTCAATTCTGTATTGAGGACCCAAGGGTCGATGACCATTCCGTCACCGAGAACGAGGTTACATTCTTTGCGAGTGATTCCTGAAGGTAAAAGATGGAATTTCAAAACCTGATCGCCGATGACGACGGTATGGCCTGCATTGTTCCCACCTTGGAAACGAGCAACCCATGTTGCCTGTTCCGCAATACGGTCAACAATCTTTCCTTTTCCTTCATCTCCCCATTGGGCTCCAAGAACTACGGTGGCTGGCACTTTACTCTCCTCACCCCAATGCCCTCGCGTACCGTCTTTGAACTATGTGTTTGTTCACCGTGGTATTTTCAGTATCTTGACCACCGAAAGAAGATGATATGTGGTTATGGAAACAACCCTTTATATCCACTACTTCATTCTTCCAGTCTGTAGCCAACCAAGGTAACCACAGTGTAAAACCGCATCACGCAGTTTCAGCCACAGTGAGCATCCCCTCACGGGATTTATATACCCTGGTCACTGACTATGTAACAAGAGGTTAACAAGATGAAAATGAATCCGGGAGGAAATGCTGGTGAAGAGCCAAATCGAGAACAAAGAGCCGATTCGAACCGTAGTGGAAACGATGTTATTCGTAGAACACTGGAAGGCCACACTCGTCCATGTGTCGATTGTGGAGTAACCGATTGGCAAATGGATGACTCTCGTGGAGAGATCATTTGCAACACATGTGGACTCGTTGTTGAAGAGAATGTCATTGACCCAGGAGCTGAATGGACCAACAGAGATCGCAGCCAAGACCGTTCACGTGTTGGACAACCACTCACCTACACTCTTGCTGACAAGGGGCTGAACACGACCATTGATGTCCGTGACCTTAACTCTGGAAGTGCAGGACGGCATGGAATCTCCTCTCAATCTCGCCGAGATTGGCGACGACGTCGTGTTGTCGATGAGCGTTCAAAAACTCGAAAGAGTCGTGAACGTAACCTCGTTCGTGCAAATCAGTTCATTCGGGATCATTCTGGACTTCCCAAGCCACTGCAAGAAGAAACTGCACGACTTTACCGCAGACTCTCTGGTGAAGGCTTCGTAACCGGTCGCTCAATTGCGGGCGTCACCGCAGCTTGCGCCTATTTGGTTGCACGCCAAGAAAACTTACCGCGACAAATTGTCGAAGTGTCAGAAGCCTTTGACGTGAAGGAAAAAGAACTCTCACGCCTCATTCGCCAAGTCTCACGTAAGTTGAACCTTCACAAGATTTCCTCACCTGACCAGTACTTTGACAAGTTTATCTCCGATTTGCAACTTCCTCCAAGTATCCACACTCAGATTGAACACCTTTGGTCTGCTATCCAACCACACGATGAATTGTGGCAAGGTAAGAAACCAATGGGCGTTGCTGCGGCACTGATCTACAAGGTTTCAAACGAAGCAGGCTCACCTCGAACCCAATCCGAAGTGTGCAAGATTGCCAATGTCTCTGAAGTCACATTGCGTGGTTTACTGCGCTTGATTGAAGGCTTGCTCAGTCAACTTGGTGAAGTTTCTAAACAGTGATTTCGAAGATTTACTAGGCGAACCTTGATGAATTGCCTCCACCGCCATTGAATCATGGGATTCAAAGCGAAGGCTCGTAAGCATACGTCTAATTCTGAAAACGATTCTGATTCAACAAAGAAGTCTTCGACCAAAGAAGGCGAGATTCCGTGTGGTGTCAAAACCTGCGATGGCTATGCTGACAAAAGTTTCGGCGGCCGTTCACTCTCACTTGACAATGCAATCGATGTATGGGGCGATAGCGGCTATGTCGAACGCAAGGGCCGAGTCCGTGTCTGCAAAAGTTGTTACCGTAAGTGGAAGAAGGATAACAAATCTGAAGACTCCTACTGATGTTCTTCACTTTCAGTTTAACTGAAGGGTGTTAGAAAAGAAGGTATACCGACGACTCTGCTTTCGTATGTATGAACAACAGAGTAGTGATTCGAAGTTTAGTTACTCCAGAGGGTTGTCTGGTAGCAATGGATGATGGAGCCATTGTGTGGAGACCTACACATGGCACACGCACCCAGATCAAATTAGACGCCATTGCTACGGTGCTTCTCGCACTGAAAGGCCCGACTGGATGTTACGACATTACAGCAATAGGCGATTCAAATGGCGGAATTACACTTCTTTCACTCCCACGGCTTGAAGAGATTGAAAAGTTTTCAATTGGTGGTGGAATTGTTCGCTCAATTACTGCGGTTCAAGATACCTTAGGAAAATATCTAGCAGCAACACAAGATGGAAGTGTATGGGTCATTGGCACTGAAGTTCCTGGTCGAACACTCCATCTTTTCACACACTCAAGTCCAATCACCAGTTTGCGACTCCTCGGTGATAAGATTCTGATTCAAAGTGGATGGAACCGCCAGACCTATGATTGGACTGGAACTACAACCGATGAGTTTGATGGCCAACGTCAGTTCAAGGTCAAGGCAAAAAACCGAGCGAATCGGCGAGCAAGAATCTTAGAATCAGAACAACGTCGAATTCAAAAAAATCAACCCCTCATGCTTGATTTACCAGCATTTGGCTAAACTTTTTCCTGTTCATCCAATGGCCATGGTGGATGTGGAGAATACCATAATGCCGTTTTCGCAGGTTTCGGAACGGAGAGTGAGACTTTACCATCATTCTCAAGGCATGCTTCAAAGAAAACGATATGACGTTCAAGTACCTCTTTGACATGCTGTACCCCTTTGATAGCAGGTCCTTGAAGCGGAATTATTGACTTTGGTTTGTAGCCAGCCACACGCTTGAGGCTATCCAATACATCTGGTAAACAACCACCAGGTAGATCCCAACGTGTTGGGCGGTCTGCACGAGGCAGTAAAGTACCGAGAATCATCATCTTCTGGTCAGGAATCCAATAGCCCATCCCGTCAAGAGAATGGCCTGGAAGTGAAAGCGATTCGACCTGGCCATCGCCGAGTGCGAAAACATCCCCTTCATCGACGGGCTGTGCATCAATCACAGGCATGTCGGAATCGAAGCGGTTTGCCCACGTCGTGAAAAAATCTCCAATCTCAAGAGCAGCTTGACCGTCCGGATGGATGTGAACAGTACAGTTTGAAAAGGATTCAGAAAGATGCTTTGCACCCCCTGAACACGGATATCGTTTGCTGGTGAGGATGATACGGTCAAGACGATTCTCATCATCAAGAACCCCTTTTATTCGTTCGACTTGCAGGCTTTGGTACCATGAAGTACCTGCATCGATGAGCAAATTACCAGCCGAACCTTCAACGACGACTAAGTTGGCATCGTGATGGATTGCAGGCAAGCGTAACACACGCATATCCACTGCTAAGGCTTGTACTCCTTGAACCATACTCTTGATTTGAAAGCCAATGTTCGGAGAAAAGCAGCGATGTATCCTTTTTACTCATTGGTTGCGATTAAATAGGGGGAGTGAGTCGCAAACCCATGGCACGATTCCCTGAGGCTGAAGTCCGTTTACTTCATCGAAAGATTTGCATGCGCTGTAATGCACGCAATGCTGTCCGTGCCCTTCGCTGCCGAAAGTGCAGTTACAAAGGTCTACGACCTAAAAATATCGAGCGCAAGGGTGCATGATTCGCACTTTTTCTAGGCTTGTATTTACCTTACTCTAATCCTAACATTGGCATGATTATTGCCATTGGGTCTCCAAGAAGAATCATTGGAATGATTGCTGGGAACAGGAAAACTAACAGAGGAAGTTTTTGACTTACCCATACCTGTTCGACTCCAGCTTCTTCTAGTTCCATCAAAGCTGCACGAAGTTGTTCATCTGTTGGCGTCTTACGAGGTGCTCTCTTTCGCTGGTACACCTCAACAGAACCATCGGGCTTCTCGACGAGAGTTGTTAACAGCCACACATGTCTGTTCATAACTTCTGATCGAGGTAGTTGACTCGCATGCCATGCTAACAAAAGGTCACTGACTTTTCCAACATGACCTCTGGATACATTCAGTAGAAGTAGAATAAATGGAATCAACAAGAAAGAGAGACCACCCCACATCAAGAGCGCAAAGGCGGGTGGCAATGCGAACAGGGCATCTGATGTGGCAGATGAAAAGGTAAGAGGAACGGTCGACCAATTTGGAAGAAGCATGGCAACCCACATCAACGCCTTTGCATCAGCACCACCGTGAAGCATGCGAAGGCGCCAGGCAACATCAATGAGGATAATGATTGGAAGAACTGCAAAAGTCGACCACCACAAGGCACCCAAGCCCGCTTCATTACCAAGTACAACATCAAGCGGATTCACTGATTGGTACTGTACTGCACCAAAAATGAGCCCACAAAGACTGACGAAATACCAAACGGCTACAGTTTGATCCATTCGAGAACCTGCTTTGATGTCAGAAAGTGTTGGACGTCCAAGAACGGCACCGCTTGCATACGCTACTGCTGCTGAAGCGGTAAGGTAAATGGTCCAATCAGCACCCAAATACATCAATTCCAAAGTCCATAGGAAGAGTGCTGGTTTCACCCACACAAGCCAATGTTCATTTTTCACACGGCGCTCTTTATGGTCCATCCAAGCAGCCCAACCCATGCCAAGAAGGAGTGTTGCGATTCTTGACCAGCCTAAGATTTGAATTTCTGTGAGGCTCATGACCTGCGGATAGCGGCAATGAACTTAAAGACGGCCTCCACGCAGGACAGAGCACGACCAATGAGGCTGTAAATATGGATATCGAAACCCGTCTTCTACAAGTTGCTTCCGTAATCAATCAAATTGATGACCCGAAAGTACCTCGAAACATCCGCCGTCAAGCCAAGGAAACATGTGAACAATGGTTATTGAATAAAGCCAAGAAATTGGATGTTCGTATCGCTATGTCCCAATCCAAGTTAGAAGAACTCTACGAAGACCCAAATATCCCTCCGGAATTTGGGACACTCATTTTGATGATTAACACCGAACTTGAAAAGATTCTAACAGAAGTTCTCTGAATCACTCTTCTTCGAGCGCAGTGATGAATTGACCAAGCATTGGACGCAGGTCCTTGTCGAGTTTACCTTCACTTAGAAGTGAAGTCACATCTGCTGCAACTGAATACTTCGTACCAATGGCATCTGCTGCTGAAAGAATAATCTCAATTTGATCATCTGAAACTTTGTTGTTCCGGAGGACACGCTGTGATGCAATCCGACCTGCAATCAGTTTGATATGATGGTCAGAATATCCGAGCAGTTGTTGCAATTGATTCAAGGATTGAGTTTCAAAGTTTGAAATCTTACCATCTCGGATTGCATCAACCCATGCTTCATCAATCGATGGAGCACGTTCTGACATGAGAATTGAAAAGGGACGAGTCGCATCAATATTCTCTAAAACAATCTTGATGATTACAGCAAATGGAACGGCAAGTATCATTCCGAGAATTCCCCATCCGGCGAAAGAGATAGCAGTCACCAAGAGAAGAAGTATAGGCGAAAGGTCAAGTGCGCGACCTGCCCATTTTGTTTCAATAATTTGTCCCCAAATCTGCTGATTTGCAAGAAGTAAGAGCGTTAGCAGAATCAATGTACTCGGCTCCAAGAGGATAAGACCGAGAATAATTGGAGGAACGGTTGCAATCAACGAACCAATGTACGGTACATAGTTGAACAAGAAAGTCAACAATGCCCAAGTAAACCACAAATCAATATCAAAAGTGAGCATGATTAATCCTGCACAAAGTGCAGTTCCTGCTCCAACACCAGTTTTTACAATAATGTAGGTATTCACGCTTGCTTCAATTTTGGAACGGATGATTTGTACTTTTTCACTTCCTCCATTTGGCCAAGCTCTTTCGATTCTGCCAGGTAACAAACTCGCCTCAAAAATAATGAAAATAAGGAAGAACATCACCGTTACACTGGTCGTGATGAAACCTCCCACATTGGAGAGCATGCCTAATGCCACATCGGAGATTTGTTGTTCATCTTCAAGAAGCCCCATTGATGCGAGGTCTTCGACAAGGGTGGTGTTTGTGACTTCACCATCTGTACTCAGCATTATACCAAGCAGCGGTGATTGCTTGAGATCACTCCATCTCTGTTCGAGTTTCGTATTGTACAAATCCATTTTTTCTTCATCTTGAACCAGATCGTTGGCTTGTTGGAAAGCAACAAATGATGCTGCAGTTACGATCATCAGCGTGAAAAGAACCATTGTCAAATAGGACAGAATGAGTGGAAAACCGTTATTCGAAAGCATATCTGAACCAGGCTTGAGAACAAAATAGATTCCTAAAGCAATAAAAAAGGGTTGAAGAACACCTTTGAGAACAATCAGCCAAATAACCAACAAAGTGATGAGTAAAGAAATGTAAGCAAAGGTCGAAACTCGACGATTGAATTGACCTGAATCCCATGCAGGTGAAGAGACTTCCATACTTGGCGGAGTGAGTTCGTCTTCTTGATTGTTTAGGCGACTATTCTTCTGCCAAAAGAGAAGTTTCGTCTTCATCATCCAAAGCAGGTAAACGGAATGCCAAAACCGATGCAATCAGCATCATAACACCACATAAATGGAATGCTGTATGGTAATCGAAGGGCCAATCGCTTGAAGCCGTTAAAGTCCACACTAAGCCACCAGTGAGAGGACCCAAGATTCGAGCAAATGCGCCGAGGGATTCTTGCGCACCCATGACAATACCAAGTTCATATCCGTTAGATTTTGCGATGCGGGTCAAAAAGGTAGAAGATGAGGGCTGAAAGATTCCATTCCCGATTGCGATGAGAACAGCGACAACCAATACGTGGGCCCATGCGTTTTCAGCTTGGGTATAGGGAACCAATACCAATCCAAGACCCGTGATTGCACTGGCCATCGGTATGAGGCGCCGTGAACCAAACCGGCGTGAAAGAGGGCCAATGAGGAAACCTTGTGTCACAATTCCGGTGATACCAATCATTGCAAAAACTCGGCCATTATCTGCTTCAGAGAACCCAAGTCCGCCATTTGCAGCACCCATTTCCGTATAGAGGATGAAAACCGCATGCATAATCGTGAATCCAAATGTAAACAACATCGAAACCCAAATGATCAATGAAATATTATTTGCTCGAAGCATAGAAGCTGAATTCTTCATGATCCCCATCATATCCTTAAGCCATGGTTCAGGGGTTTTTTGCGATCGTGATTCGACCGGAAGTGATTCTGGTAGTGAACGGAATGCGATGAGTAGAGAAAAAATCGAGAGAACGCTAGCAACTGCACATGGTAGAAGGTAGGGGTGGGTATCGAAAATGGTATTTTGAAACAAATCCCAGCGTGCTGCAGGATTAGACAACTCGCCTCCAATAAATGGACCAAAGGTAAATCCAAGCCCAAATGCAGCACCGATAATGCCCATTCGTGTTGCCAGTTGTTGAGGTGTGCTGACGTCACCAATATAGGCACGAGCAACGGCGATATTGCCGTTGAAGACGCCTGCAAGGAATCGGGCAATAAAAGCAATGATGAGTGTATTTGCAAGACCAAACATAGTGAAAAATACGGTATTGCCAACCAAACCAACCATCAGAACTGGACGACGACCGATTCGGTCAGAAAGTGAGCCCCAAAACGGTGCGAATAAAAATTGGGCAGCGGAATAAGAAGTCATTAACAAACCAACCCAGAGGCCGATGTTTGCAGTTTGATTCGCAGGGGTTAGATCTTCAACCAAGTACGTCAAGAAGGGAATCACAATGCCGAACCCAATCAGGTCAATCATCGTCACAAGGAAGAGAACGAGTAAGGCGCCCTTGCCTGCATCGCGAACCTTAGATGGCTCCATTGAAGTCTGTTCCATACTTCGCCCACAACCATTTTGTTTTAATATGACATGTAGCAGTATTCAAGCGATTGAACAGAATTCTATCGAAAGAATATATTCAGGCAGAAGTCGACTTGGTTGGAAGTGGGGTCAAACGGTCGATAACTGCACCGAGTCGCTCAACTAAACCTTCTTTTCCAGCATGCTTAATGAGGGCGAACTCCATTACTTCATCGAGTGAATCGACAGGTACAACGTTCACCATCTTCTCGTACTTTTCATCTAAAAGAACGTCTTGCATATTTGCTCGAGGGATAACGATTGTTTTGATTCCAGAACGTGCAGCGGCTTCAATTTTGGCTGTGACACCGCCGATTGGCAAAACTTCGCCACGGACCGAAAGAGAACCTGTCATAGCTAAGTTTTGATGAATTGGGATATTTTCAAGAGCGGAGATGATAGCAGTAGCAATGGTGATTGATGCGGAATCGCCATCCACACCGTGTGTATCTACAAATTGGATATGGATATCATAATCAGAAATGTTCTTTCCAGTTAACTTCTTGATGACTGCACTCACATTTGTTACGCTTTCCTTTGCCAGGTCCGAGAGTCCTCCAGTAGCATGGATTTTACCACCACCACCTTGCGATGGGGTGACAAGTGCTTCAACAGGGAGCATAATACCACTAAAATCAGAAAGGCCAGAATTTGCACCGAGTACAGCAAGTCCATTGACCCGTCCAACACGTTCTCCAGAATTAACGACCATTGCGTAATCTTGACGTCGTTCAATCATTCGGTCAGCAACTTGCTGTTCAAGTGGCTTAGCGATATTACGTGCGCCAAGAACGTGGGCTGCTGTTGCGACTGCTGCGCCTTCTTCCATTGCCAAGTCACCAGCGATTCGAACTAAGCCACCGAGTTCACGCAATCGAAGTGAAAGTTTACCACGACGACCAGCACGGCGTTGAGCCTCACGAAGGATAATTGCAACTGCGGATTTATCGAAGTGAGGAATCTCACGTGAGGTACCAAGGTCTCGACGAACTTCTTGAGCAATAAATCGAATGAGACGGCGACGGTTACGTGCAGTGTCCGGCATTTCGGAATTTACATACACTTCATATCCATATCCACGAATTCGACTTCGAAGAGCAGGATGCATTCCTTGAATGGCATCAAGGTTACCGGCAGCAATCAAGATAAAATCACAAGGAACTGGCTCTGTCTTGGTCAATGCACCAGACGAACGCTCTGAGCGTCCAGAGATCGGGAAGGCTCGCTCTTGCATGGCAGTGAGCAAGGCTTGTTGCTCCTCAAGTCTTAGCAAATTGACTTCATCGATGTAGAGCACACCTTTGTGGGCACGGTGAATTGCACCGGGCTCAACACGGTCATGCGCTGGGGTTTCCATACCACCCGATTGAAACGGATCGTGGCGAACATCTCCAAGAAGCGAACCGGATAAAGTAGCAGTTGCGTCAACAAATGGAGGTAACGCTTTGCTGTCATGTTTCACTAATACTTTCGGGATTCTGCTTTCATCACCAGAACTCAATCGGCCCCGAATAAACATGTAACCGAACATAAGAAGGAATCCACCAAACAGCAAGGTGAGAATATCTCCGCTTTGAATGGTAGCGAGGACGAGGAGGAAACCGACTGCAGCAAATGCAATAAGAAGCATTTTTTGTGAACGATCTCTTTGAGTACGCATCGATTCCTTCTGAAGTTTCACAATCCGATCTCCACGGCCTGCAGGGACTGAACGTACTCGAGGTTCATTCTCATCATCTTCATTCGGATAAATCAGAAGGTCTTCCAGCGATTCTTTTGGAAGCAAGTCAGTCATTGAACGGGCAAGCATAGACTTCCCAGTTCCCGGGTCACCAATCATGAGCATGTGTCGGCGTTGCTCAGCTGCTTTTTTGATAACAACAGAGCCTGCTTCTTGTCCAATCACTTGGTCGACGAGACGATCTGGAATCGGTACATCTTCTGTCGAAGTGAAATCGACAGATTGAATCCATTCTTCAACACTGAGAGAGACAATGTCATCTGAATCAGGGCCGGGCTCAGGAGCCCAGATGGTGATTTCTTCGACGTCAGTAACCGGCAATGAATCTTCATCAGCCAGTCCATTTTCCACCTCAGTGGAAGGCGAATCTTCAGTCACATCAGTGTCGCTCATAGATATCCCTCCGCGCCGCTCCCCTTTATGGGTTTACAATCGACCATGTTTGAATATGGTCGTAATTCGCCCAAGGAGTACATCAAAGTGTTCCGTCAAGGAATTGTTGACCATAGTATGCCCATTGCTCAGCAGTCCATCCCGCAGGAAGGCCGCCAGCTGGCAATGGTGGGCCAGCAGCAAGTGGAGGTGCTGCTACAATAGCAACAGGTTGTTGGAAAATCTCTTGAGCACCGCCGTACATTGAATTTGCAACGGAGTCACCAGCTGGAACCATGTTTGGGTTCCATGCAGTGTCGTTCCAAGCATCAGGCTTTTCACTGCCTCGATTACGACGGGTAATCATCAATGTAAGCAAAAGGCCGAGAAGAACAACTCCAGCAATAATACCAATCATTTGGATGTTCAATCCACTTGAATCTTCTATGGAAGTTGTTCCAGATTGTGAGTCAGTAATGCAATTTGCACGTGAATCCTCACAGGCTGTTTCAAGTTCACCTTCGACGGCAGTGAGTTTCACTTCGAGCGAAGTAGTGTCTTCTCCAACAACCGCTGATTCAATCTGTGCCATGATCTCAACTTTTTCTGCTGTGAGGTCTTCAAGGTAATCAGTGAACATTGTATTCGGCATGTCTTCAATGGCTGGAAGTTCTTCAGTAATGTTCCACTGTGGAGTGGACATCGTCTTGTATTCTGAAGCTCCATCGGATGCAACAATCGAGAGTTGGTAATAATCATT
>CAJJCQ010000062.1 GCA_905182725.1 uncultured Candidatus Poseidoniales archaeon | reverse complement strand
TATAATTTTTCATGTCCCCGGTACATTAAGAATAACGATATTACGAGGAGTATTGGTCCAAGATAGATCCCTACGGTTTCAATTTCTTGAAGTAAAACCGCACCGGAATCTGCGACTTTCTCATTCGCCATGACCGGTGGTTCTTGTGATGTGACTTTATCATTCCCTTTTTCAGGAAACGCAAAGAGCGAATATATCAGTTCAGGCAGGAATCGGTTGTTGGTCCCACCATGCAGGGGATAAGAACCAACGTCCATCATCAACTGGCCGGTCGATGAGTGGTAGACCAATGGTTCCACCAGATACGCTCAATCCTCCAGCAGGATTTGTGGCACAAGGTCCGGGGAGGTAGTCTTCACCTTGTTCAGTCAATTCGATACGTAGAGCATGGCCTGCTGGGAGTACCACATCAAGTGGGTTGAATTCCATCAGCATCGTGTAACTGGTTGCTGGTGCAGTTGCTTTTGCTTCAAACCCACCATCGCGATAACGGACATCCATCGTCGCATGGCCGAGTCTCAAGTTCGAAGTATCGTCGTACATTGTCGCAAATATTTGCCCACCGTTACAGAGCTGCGTTGTCACGTCGAGATGTAAAGTTGGTAAGCCAGATATGTGCGTTTCGTTCTCAAACACAGAACTGGTCATCGAGAATGATGAGCCTAAACCATTGACTGTCCCACTGGCTCCGTTCCATTCTGTTGAGAGATCTTGAAGCAACAACTCAACATCTTCGGGAGGCCAAGTATCTTCAACATGCCATCTTCCATCATTGGTTTGAATTTGCACCATCGGCTCGGGTTCTTCTCCGATATCTTTGAGATAATAATTGAACCATCCATAGAGTTCCACTGCCCAATCCATACGACTCATGTTGGGATAGGCCTCTTTTCCATAGCCAGTAGAGAGTTCACTGTGACGATCGGGTTGGTCTGGATAATTATGCGCCCACTGGCCTGAAATCGCTCGAGCGTTAATGCCAGCCTCACGCAATAGTTGGTAGGTTGGATACGCATGGTAGGGATCGACATTCCAATCTTGCAATCCCCAAACCAAGTACACACTTCCCTTGTAGTTCTCCAGCACATCTGGTAAATGGCGACGTTCATCCCAATAATCTGACCAATCGGCTCCACCGAATTCAGCCCATCCCCATGTGCTCCATGGGCTCAGTGGCCCAACTAAATCATCGCTGCAGATTCGCATATCGTCAGAAGTCAAATCCGTGGTTGCCGCTTGATAGGCAGCATCGTACCCCATAGCCCTTGCTTCGGATGAACCGTTACGGTAGAACATTTCTTGAACGCCGATTGAACCTGAGATTGGTACGATTGTTTTGAGGTGCTCCGATGGATTTTGTGCGGCTTCCCAATTCGTAGTACCTGCATAGGACTTCCCCATCAGGCCGACGTTTCCATTCGACCAATTTTGTTGTCCGAGCCAATCAGTAACTGCTTGAATACCAACTTGCTCACCGAGACCTTTGACATCTTGGCAATGCGTTGATTCACCAGTACCAAACGTTGAGGCTTGTGCAAACGCGTAGCCATGTGGAAGGAATGTGTCGTAAACCCATTTACCGACTCCACCATCAGGGACTGTGTTTGGAGACGAATCATCACCAACACCTGGCATACCTTCGCCACCAAAGTCGTAGTACGGGTGAATGGTCATGATGACCGGGACTTTCGTGTTTTCAGGAACATTAGGTAGCCAAAGAGCCACGTGCATGAGTGCGGGTCCGGGGAATCCAGCATCTTGTTCGCTTGCGGGTAATTCTACTTCGATAAAATGTTCAGTATATGGCAGTGCTTCATAGGTTCCATTGACCGGTAATTGGGCACGGGATGTATCCATCGGGAGTTCCATTGTATGGCGGAGTTGAAGTGGAGTATTCCACCAATCGCCATCGAATTCACCATCATCAGCAGCGTTCATCAACGATTCACCAAAGGTCATTGCCAAGAGGAGAAACACGATGGCTACAGCAATGGTTGAAATCGCTGAAAAGTTCAATTGTCGACGTCCTTCTCCTTGTCCTTCCTGCTCAAAGTCAATGATAATGGGACTTGGTCGAGGGGAAAGAACGGCATCGAGAACCGCCTCAACATCTTCGTCGGAGCCCCCAGCCATGTTCAATCCAATGGCTCGACCGTCAAGAGCATGACGCTTGAGCGTTCAAGATTCTGCAGCAGCAGCTTCTCGTGCTTTTCGAGCAAATGTGAAAGAACGGATACAAGCAAAGGTGTAGACTCCACCCATGATCAGCATCAATAATTGTGCCATTACTGAGGCCGAATAATCTGAGGAAAGAAGTCCTTTCACACTCATTCCGCCGCCTAAAAATGTGAGGAGTCCGAATACCACAGCAATATGCATCCAAAAGTGAGAACGCTCAGGTTGACGGGTTGCCATGATTCCCATAGCAATCAAAGGAAGTCCAAAGAAGGCTGGAATCATTGAAGTCATGCTTGTCATTCCAGTTCCAAGATAAAATCCAAGACCTTCAACAACTAAAGCACCACCAACAAGAAGAGTCAGTCGAGGTATATTTTGCCCAAAGAATGTAAATTCGCTCATGCACTCTGATAAACTCTCTTGACTTTTGACCATGTCGGTATTACCCATGTACAAGCGAGCGATTGATGGGGGGGTGCTTCCTCGGCGTAGCATGAAAGGACGCTTGGCTTTGCTGCTTGTCGTCAATTTAGTGTTGATGAGTTGCGGAACTGTAGGCTCTGCCACTGCTGATGAACAGCAACCAGCATGGCGTTCTGTCGGTATCGATCCAACCCAATGGACCGATGGTCCAGTTGAAGAAGACACACCGATGAAGAATACCTACCAAGGAAACGCCGTTTTCGAAATTGAAGTTTCCTACATACCTTCACTTGGTTCTTCAAGGCAATCAGGTACCATTACGCTTGAATTGTTTGAACAGTGGGCTCCAATTACCACTGCCAACATGATTAAGAATGTTGAATCCGGAATTTATGATGGAATATTTTTCCACAGAGTCATCGATGACTTCGTGACTCAGTCTGGTGACCCAACCTGCAAATCTGCATTTGGATTCTATCCTCTAACAAGTCTTGAATGCGGTAGTGGTGGAACCGGGACGACCATTCCTTTAGAACATGAAGACAACCTTTCACATGTTGATGGTGCGATTGGTATGGCCCGAAGCCAAGAAGAAGATTCTGCAGACTCTCAATGGTATATTGCAGAGACTGAAGCGCACAACCTTGATCCAGAAAACCGAGACGATGGCGGGTATGCAACCTTTGGAATTGTTCGTGACGGTATGTCACATGTTCGAAACATCGCTAAATCGCCCACTTCTGATGACCCAACTGGAAATGAAGACATCCAAAACCCGGCATCATCTGCAGGCCGACCAGTCAATGAAATTCTCATTACCTCAGTCACCCTAACTGGTGTATCAGACCCCGATGGAACCGTCAGGTTTGGTCTACAAGATTCCGAGGACGAAGGAGGCTTTTTCGCTCTCGTTGAGGAGTTCTATGCCGTCATCTTTACCAGTACCTTCTTGATTGGCACAGTCGTCCTTCTTGCTGGATGGATGTTTGCACGAATTGATACACCGCTCTCCATATATGCGCAAAGCAAGGACGTTTCACTCGACGCGTTATTGTTGGATGAAACCCCCTAGATTAGGCGCGTACATCTTGCAGAATTTCACGGCATTGGACATCGAGAACGACGTGCCGTATATGCGGAGAAAACCATTTGACAAGCTCGAGATGCTCAATTGTTATATTCCAATGCCGTCCATGGCTTTTAGCGTATTCTTTGAGGGTTTCAAGGGTCCCTATTTGCCATTCTTCGAGTTCATTTTTATGGACATTCATGTGAATATGAATCCATCCACCTTTTGGTTTTAGACAACCAAGCGCATGATTCCAAACCCCTTCTGAAGAGGGTAAAAGCCCTAAATGACAT
>CAJJCQ010000061.1 GCA_905182725.1 uncultured Candidatus Poseidoniales archaeon | reverse complement strand
GTTTAAAAAACGAGACCTCAAGGAGAAATTATGTCGATCATAGCAGCATACAATGAAGCCTGGGATACCGCAAACGTCGAAGCACTCGGAAAAATCATCCACGATGATTGTGTCTTCAACCCGCATGTGGGCGGACACACCATGAGTAAATCTGACATTCTCGGATTCGTCAGCGGCGGCAGCACTCCAACATCAGAACACAACAGAATCTTGTTCGAAAACGATGAAGTCGGCGTTGCTCACTCTATTGTTCACTTTGCAAACGATTCAGATTCTGAAGCTGTGATGTCGTTCATGCGCTTCAAAGACGGTCAAATCATCTCAATGGAAACCGGTGCTACACCACTTTCTGATGATTACAAACTTGTCGGAAGCGAGTGAACCTCAACCCAAGGAAGCCTTGTTCTCACAAGCGCCCGCCTCACCTTTGAGGTGAGGGGCTCGAAACTTGATGCGCTACGGCTACGAGTTGCCTCATTACAAAGATTATTTCTTCCGCATTCATGTCTGTACCATGGATTTGAGCCTCGACCATGGTGTCTGTGATTTGCAGTGCCGCTGTTTTCATCATTGCCTGTTGAGCGTTGTAGATCGCTACCTTTCGTTGAGGCGTGAGGAACTGGAAAACGGCATTGGAATCGTTCGCCCTTATTTTGAACATTTTATCAAAGACCTCATCGTTGATTTGGATGTCCTTGCCGACAAGGTCAAATAAAGAGGTTAAATTTGAGAACTCCGGTTCAATTTTGAGTCCGAGGTTGAGTGTCCTTGGGAGGTGAACTTCCAATCTCGTGTAATCGCTTTTGTTGCTGCCCGCCCTTCTTTTAGATTTATTCACCCAAATCAGACAGCCAAATGGAGTGATTTGGCCAACCAGAACCGAGGTCCCACGGAGCCTGAAAAGTCGGCGATAAGGAGCGCTTTGTGAAGAGGGTAGGCACTGAAACTGGAGAGCAGGAGCCAAATTTACCATCCTGCCGTTTATTTTGCTCTTCCCATACCGTATGATGGCGTAAACCAGCATAAAGGGGAGGAGAGGCGACATGAGAATTCCACACAACACAAATACACTCGTCAACTGCACCGCCTCTCAAATGCTATGAGAAGGCTGTTGGTTTTGGTCTTGACTGCCGATGGGCATCAGATTTCAGTGATGTCTTCACGCTCGGTTGAAATTCCAAATTCTTTCTCGGCCTTTTCGTAAACGCTGGCATCGATTGAACCATCCCTTACAAGCGAGGAGAGTGCTGCAAGTGCAACTGCTACTCCATCGATCTCAAAGAATCGGCGAAGTGCTTCTCGGGTATCAGAGCGACCGAATCCATCGGTTCCAAGCACTGTGAAGTGGCCACCGACCCATTGACGAATCATATCAGGGACTGCTGCCATGTTGTCAGAAACAGCGATCACAGGCACGTTGCCCTTGCCGAGCATTTGCTCAATCCACGGTTGCTTTGCGTCTTTGCTTGGGTGCAATCGATTCCATCGGTCACATTCCAAACCTTCTCGGCGCATTTCACCATAGGAGGTGGCGGAGTAAATCTCTGAGCGAACGCCGTAGGCTTCGAGTTTCTCAACCGCATCGAGCACTTGGATCATGATTGGTCCTGAACCGATGAGGCGAACAATTGGGCCGTCGCCCTTTGGAGCGCCACGAAGTAAATACATGCCACGAATGATACCTTGGTCAACACCCTGAGGCTTCGGAGGCATAGGATAATTCTCATTGTAGACCGCAATATAGTGGATGACGTCTTTGTCTTGCCCGTACATTTCATCGATTCCGTGTCGGATGATGGTTGCCAATTCGTAGGCAAATGCTGGGTCCCAAGCACGAACTGCAGGATTGGTATGAGCCATCAGAAGTGAGTGGCCATCTTGATGTTGTAATCCTTCACCGTTGAGCGTGGTTCGGCCCGATGTGGCTCCCATGAGGAAACCACGAGCGCGTTGGTCTGCTGCGGACCAAATGAGGTCAGCTACACGTTGGAATCCGAACATCGAATAGAAGGTGTAGAATGGAATTGTTGGATAATGGTGGGTTGCAAAAGAGGTCGCTGCTGCGATGAACGTCGAAGTTGCGCCTGCTTCGTTAATGCCTTCTTCCAAGAGTTGGCCTTTTGCCGATTCCTTGTACTTCATCAGCACTTTGTGGTCGACCGGTTTGTACAGCTGACCTTCAGGGTGGTAGATACCAAATTCAGCAAACAAGGGATCCATACCAAAAGTTCGAGCCTCGTCAGGAATAATTGGAACGATTCTCTTTCCGAACTCTTTGTCTTTCATCAAAGAGCGTAAAATTCGCACGAAGGCCATGGTCGTTGAAACTTCCATCTTGCCCTTGGTCCCTTCATCAAAATCTGCATAGGTTGCTTCTCCTGGGAGTTTGAGGTCGAACTTTGGAACGACTCGAGTTGGCACGAACCCATCCATGACGGCTCTGCGTTGCTTGGCATAGGCCACCACTTCGGGCACATCTTCTGGCATGACATAGGGGTAGTCTTCCAACTCTTCGTCGGTAAATTTGAGTCCCAAATCGTCGCGCATGTACTGAATGCTTTCCATACCCGCTTTCTTCTTTTGATGCGTTGTGTTTCGACCGGCAAAGGCAGGTCCAAGTCCAAATCCTTTGATGGTGCGCATCAGCACAACAGTCGGCTGACCCTTGTGAGCAGTGGCTTGAGCATAGGCTGCATGGAGTTTGAGGAAATCGTGCCCGCCAACATCTGCGCACAAGTCAACCAGGTCATCATCACTCAAATGAGCGACTAATGCAGCAAGGCCTTCGGAGTTGAACAACTCTTGTCGGATGATTGCGCCGTCTGCAGTCATGATGCGTTGTTCATCACCATCGACTAATTCATCGAGCCGCGCAGCGATTAAGCCAGCAGAATCTCGAGCAAACAACTCATCCCAACTGCTGCCCCAGAGTACTTTGATGATGTTCCAGCCAGCACCACGGAAGCGCCCTTCGAGTTCTTGAACAATCTTTGAATTGCCACGAACAGGACCGTCAAGGCGTTGGAGGTTACAGTTCATGGTCATGACGATGTTGTCAAGACCTTCACGACCAGCAAGGGAAAGTTGGGACAGAGATTCCGGTTCATCTGATTCTCCATCACCCATCGTATACCATACACGGGAGTTGGCGGTTGAAACCAACCCTCGGTCTTCGAGGTAGCGGTTGAAACGCGCTTGATGAATCGCCGTCATTGCACCAAGGCCCATGCTGACGGATGGGAATTCCCAGAAATCAGGCATAAGACGTGGATGTGGATACGAAGACAAGCCCTTGCCTCCAGTTTCTTGACGGAACGCTTCCATTTGCTCATGGGTGAGCCTTCCTTCAAGCCAAGCACGGGCATAGATTCCAGGGGATGCGTGTCCTTGCCAGTAGAGGTGGTCACCTTGCCCTGCGCCGTCTTTACCGCGGAAGAAGTGGTTGAATCCAATCTCCCACGCGTGAGATGTTGATGCATAGGTCGAGATGTGACCGCCAATACCTTCGAAATTTTTGTTGCCGCGGGTGACAATCATCATTGCATTCCATCGGTTAATGCCATGAAGGCGCTGTTCCATTTCTAAATCACCAGGATAGGTACCTTGGCTTTCCGGATGGATGGTGTTGAGGTAAGGTGTATTGACAACGTCAATTTCGACGCCAGCATGACGTGCAGCGTCAACGGTTGTAAGCAAGATTCGGCGGGCTTCTTCTTCTCCAAGCTGGTCTCGGACCGCAAGAATAGAATCGATCCATTCCTGTGTTACAACAGGGTCAGGGTCAGGTAAAGTTCCTCGAACACCAAAGCCCATGTCTTACTCCTCCTCGACACCCCCTCTAACCTAGGGGTTTTCAACCTCTCGCTTGAAACTCGGCCGGAGTTCCGGTGAGAAGTACCTTTTATTGGCTTTTTTTGCAAGTCGGCGCTCAATGCATCGTTTTTTGTGGACCGCTTTCATGTTATTCCGGAGCAACCAATAAAAGCCGATTACTCTGCGGGCAGGTTATGTCCGTCGAGGCTATGGTTCAAACGATGATTGATGATTTAACTGCCGCTCTTGGTGATGCTGTCAAGCATGACAAGGGTAACGCTGCTGCTGGCACCCGTGTGCGCAAGGCTATGCAAGATGCAAAGTCTTCTGCACAAGATGTCCGTGCACAAGTCCAAGCTGACAAGAACGCTTGAGGTTAGGAGCGCGTTAACACGCGCCACTCGCCTCCCCCGTTGAGAAGATTAACTTCTCCACTTGATTCAACAATCCATCCTTTGGGTGTCAATGTTACATCAGGTGAAACAACGAGCGTTGTCACTTGCGATAAGGTGGAGTCCAAATCCGACTCCCAGGTCGAATCTATTGATCTCCAATGACCGGTAATCCCCTTTTCCTCCGCATCAAGTGGAGCATAGAACGTATAGAGCCAGTGCATACCAAGTGTGTTTTCTGATACAAACAGGAATTCATCTCCATTTTCGAGATTCATTTCACTTGCTGCATCATCTGTCCACATGGTTTGTCCATGAAGCGATGCAAGTATAGAAAGCGGCAGTAACAAAAGAAGTGTTAATCCCATGACCTTTGCTTTTGAGAGAGGAGCATCATAGGTCGGCACTTCGGTGTGAAGTCTGAGTTGTTGAAGGAATAACACAAAAGGAATGAACAGCATAGTGGCGTATCGCCCATTGTTGCCCATTGTCCAGATAACACCAGGCCAATTTGCATTCCAAATACTTGCTTCATAGGTCCAAAGTGCTGCCACATAGAACACAAGTGCGGTTAATATCCCTACAATGAATCCAGTCATTTGAGCTGTTTTTGTATCAGTGACCGATGAGAGCCCGTGAAGCATTGGTCCAATAAAGGGCCATGACACCATTCCAATTAAAGTAAAAATAATCACGACATCCAATACAGAAAACACCAACGCAGTACTGTACCGGACAGGACTTTCAATCATGATCGAAAAGGTACTGCTGTATTCGAGGATTCCGAGAAGAATCATGCAGAGAGAAACTGAAACAAAAACAACGACTCCCACGATATGGGGTTTTGACATCCAACTGGTTTTTTCTTCACCGCGCTGTTCAATTTCGTTCCAAAGAGTGACGAAAACTGTCAAGATGGTTGCCCCAACCAGTATTCCAGTTCCATCAGTGAAACCCTTTGCGTAAGGCATCATCATGAAAGCGAGGGCACCTCCAAATGACTGGAGTATTCTGTTTTTTTCTGAAAGAACGCCCGTAAACAGGATGAATGCTACAGCACAAAAAACTGCTAAGTAGACTTCTTCATAACCTCGGCCAATTGAGAAAATAAAGGCTGGTGAGAGTGAGAGGATTGCGGCAGAACGAACCCCGCCCCATCGGTATACACAGGCAATCATGCCGGCAAAAGTAAGAAACGCCATCGCCTTGATGGCAACCTCTGACAGATCATACAACGGCAATACGACGCGCTGACCTCCATCGGCCGGGTCGCTTTCGCCTGCAGTTTCAGGGCGTAAATCGCCCCAAGGCAGAGCGCCATCTTCATCGACAGCCATTTTGACTTGTGTATCCAACCCCAAATCACTGGTGAAACAGACGATGAGGTTGAGCAAGACGCCTAACATCAACAAACGTATCCAGAGCCGGTCGTCTTCGAAATTCAACCGCTCCATAGCCAACGGTTCGGGGCGTGAGGTTCAACCCTTTCGGCCACTTCGGGGGTACATGAGCGGAATTCTTGAGGGTATTCGAATCGTCGATGTCTCGCGTATATTGGCTGGACCTTATGCAACACAGATGTTGGCAGACCTCGGTGCTGAAGTCATCAAAATCGAAGCGCCATGGGGTGATGACACCCGTCATTGGGGCCCACCATTTGCCACTGGTTTTGATGGAGAAAAAGTCGCAGCGTATTTCTTATCGTGTAATCGAGGCAAAGAGATTGTCACCTTTGACCTCAAACGAGAAGCGGAAGAAGTTCGAGCACTGATCGAAACAGCAGATGTCGTTGTAGAGAACTTCCGACCTGGAACGCTTGAGCGTCTGCTTGGACCTTTACCAAGCAACGTCATTCTTTGCTCGATTTCAGCCTATGGCGCAACAGGCCCACGTCGCGATGAGCCGGGCTACGATGTTGCCTTACAAGCACGAAGCGGCATCATGGGCATCACTGGGGAGGCTGGAGCAGCACCGGTGAAAGTTGGCGTGGCATGGATTGATGTCATCACCGGTCTCAACGCTGGAAATGCGATTCTTGCTGCATTGTTCCATAAGGAAAAGACTGGTGAAGCCATGCGTATCGACCTCTCGCTCTGGGATTGTGCCGTTGCTGCTTTGGTGAATCAAGCACATAATGCAATGGCAAGTGGAGTAAATCCAACACCGATGGGCTCAGCGCATCCGAATCTCGTGCCGTACCGAGCCTTTGAAGCGAAAGATGGATGGTTTGTCATTGGTGTGGGCTCTGATAATCAATGGCTCACTTTAGTCGAAGCATTGTCACTTGACAATCATGAAGATTGGGCGACGAATGAGGGGCGCGTCCATGCCCGTGATGCAGTTGAATCATGTGTTTCAAACGCAGTTTCGAACCTTACTCGCAGTGACCTTGAAAAGAAATTAACGGGCGTTCCTTGCGCTCCGGTCAACACCGTTCTCGAGGCTCTTAACGACCCTCAAAGCGTAGCGCGTCAAGCAGTTACGCAGTACAAAGGCGTTGATGTGTTAGCAAGCCCCTTGCGCTTTATGCAACCTTCAAAATGAGAACAGTGATGTTTGCCCACCATCTCGGATGAGGCCGACATCTCGTAACTTGTCCAATTCATTATCCATCCGGCGTTGGCTGAATTGTCGTTCAACTTGCAAAAATTGTGTGAGGCCTTTGATATCGATTTGACCAGGCAATAGGTCCTCATCTGCTACTTCAACTGCTGGATGGTTATGGAATATTTCTCGGATTTCATCAAGCCGCAGTGGGACTTCTTTGTCCTTGACTTGACAAATAGTTTCAATCGAGCCGTGTTCTTTGATGAGTTTGATTCCAGTCTTTGGCCCAATTCCTTTGATGCCTGGGTGAAAATCAGTCCCGATCATGATGGCAAGATCGATTAATTGTTCTCGGCTAAGTTCATGACTTCCAAGCATTTCATCGAGATTAATCAGTTGGGCTCGAACGGTCCGACCGTGCTGCTTTGTGCCATCACTCATCAAGTTCCGAACGAGGCGAGGCGTGCCGTACAGTAAAGCATCCCAATCTTGGGTCGCGACCACGTCAAGTTGCCCTTTCGCAGCCATCACAGCCGCTTGCCCCTCACCTTCGGCTTTGGCAACTACCCAAGGCACGCCGAGGTAGTCGAGCATTTGCTTGGTCTCATCAACCATCTCTTGAGAATAATACATGATCCGAGGTGCCATTTTTTGCGCCAATGCAAAATCACCTGCAGCTAAGGCTTCTTCGTGGACGCGCTTCGCTTCATCTCGCCGAGCTCTACGGGATGCTAATTCATCGGCTTTCAATTCTGGAGATTCTCCATCAAAAATGTAAACTGGCCTGATTCCAAGTTTCAACAAGGTTGTCGTTCGGTTAAGAAAACCCATCAAGTGAGAGACAATTTTTCCATTTTCAGCGCGAAGTGGTCCTCCGTCACCTTGAGGTGAACGGTCTCGCATTGTAGTGAGAAACTGGAACGCTGTCAGAAAAGCATCGATGCCCACGCGCTGCCCGGAAAGACTGGCCAAATCGATGTCCTCAGGCGTTACGAGGTCACGAAGATTACAGCCCATGAAGTGTACATGAGGTGACAGTATGTGTATATTCGCATCCGAATCGGTCAAAAAGGCGAGGCGCAAGCACTCACCATGGCGAGTCATGTAGCGAGTTTACGTGGCTGGCATCCAGCATTGGCACGGGCAGAAATCTCAGCTCTGCTTCCACACACCAAACTGGTTCGCCTTGCATCTCGCCGATTAGTTCGTCTTGAAGGTGAATTGACTCTCGAACAAATGCAAGCCGCAGTCGATTGTGCAAGTGGGTGTCAAGCCCTCCTTATCGATGCAATCGTTTGGGAGTATGAAGCAGATACTTCCGACTTTATCGGTCAGATGAAGTCCTATCTCAAAACCTATCCGCGTACAGGTACAGTCGCCGTACGCCCGATGAAGCATGAAGGGAAAATGGCTGGAGTAAGCAGTCGAGACTTAGCAAGGAAAATCGGCGGAATTCTTTCTTCTCAAGAGTATTCAATCGATTTGGAATCTCCCGAACATCGTCTCGGAATGGTACTCGATGCAAGTGCAGGAATCATTGCTTGTGGATGGATGGTTGGTTCAGGAGATGATTCTGACGGTATTACTTCTCGACGTGCAACGGACAGACCGTTCTTCAAACCCGTCAGCCTTGACCCACGCCTTGCCCGTTTAGCCGTCAATGTGGCATCTGGTCCGCGCGACAAAGGTGCCACACTCGACCTCATGACTGGAACTGGCGGTTTTGTCTTGGAAGCAGCGCTTTCAGGGCGTGAAACATACGGTGTTGACCTTGACCCTTTGATGATCGAAGGAGCACAACAGAACCTTGATTGGGCAATGCCAGATTCAGACGCGCACTTACTGTTAGGTGATGCGACACGATTACCGCACGTCATACCTTCAGATGCACATCATCGAATCTGTGGTTTTGTACTCGATCCCCCATATGGACGTAATTCACAAGGGTCTCTCGACCATGCTGAATTGATTCGTTCCGTCCTCGAAAGCACTCGAATGGTAGCTGCCTCCAGCGCTGATTTGGTGTTAATTTTGCCAATTCATCCTTTTGGTGAACTTCCAGATGAAGCACTCGAGCCTGATGCTTCGGTCGAACTTCTTCATGGAAAGTGGGATGATCTTCAATCGACTTTTACTGCAACCGGATGGCGAATCAACAACCGTTGGGTTGAACATGTTCACGCAAGTTTAGGCCGACTCATTCTTCACGCAACAATTGTTCCTCAAGATTGAGGAGAATTATTGCATCTTCTTCTGTTGGTTCGGGGAATTGTGCTTTGTGAGGGCATCCTTCATCGAGAATGGCCTTATCTTGGTCATTCAAAACATTTGGATAGGTTCGGCAACCCTGAGGCCGTACTTCGTAAACCGAGCACATTCCTTCTGCATTGACATCAGCAGATGAAGTCAACAAAAAGACACAAGCGCGCGTCGTTTCATCGTTGAGAAGCGTTAGAATGCCGTTATTGCGCCAGGAGAAGTCTTCGACTGCCATCCCAGTTCGACGTGAGAGGAGGGAGGCTTCTGCCTTCGTGAGTGGCATAGTTGTCTCGCGACAACAGGCGGAACATCCCGTTGGAATACACGGTAAAGAGCGCGCCATAGTCAAGCCAATCCTTCCGCCTTCTTCAAGAAGGGGGGGTGTCTCGCAAGGCTAAGGGCGATTAGGGTAGCCTGGATATCCTGACGGGCTTCGAACCCGTCGACGCGGGTTCGAATCCTGCATCGCCCACTGATAAGGAGTACCCGAGGGTATGGATCCTATGTCATTTCTAGTACTCTACTTTTGAATCGAGGCCATAATTTCTCCTCGTGCTAGACTATCCTTTTATAGTCTCGAATAGTTGTTGTAAACATGAAAGAAGTCAATTGCCCCCATTGCAACAAAAATTTTCAAATGGACGCTGCAGGTTATGCGGATATTGTAAAACAAATCAAAAGTGTCGTATTCGAAGCAGAACTCCACACTCGATTAGAACAAGCTGAAGAAAAGCACAAGACCCAAGTTGAACTCGCAAAACAACAAGTAATGAAAGAAAAATTTGAAGAGTCATCCGAACTCGAAAAGAAAATACTACAACTCGAAGCTCAGCAAACGAATCACTCAATGGAAATGAATTTAGCAAAGAAAGAAGCAATTCAAACCAAAGTTGACGAAATCGCAGACAAAGATTTCCAAATCCAACGATTGAAAAATGAACGAGATGCCGATACTACGAAAAAGGAATTAGAGATCATAAATGCTGTCTCTCCTCTGGAAAAAGCAATTGTAAAATTGGAAAATCAGATAAAATCAGCAGATACGGAGAAAGGACTTCTCGAGAAATCCTTGAAAGAATCTCACCAGACAGAGGTGCAAGCCAAGGAACAAATCATCCGCATGAAGGATGAGGAGATTGCTCGAGTTAAGGACATGAAACTTAAACTGTCGACGAAAATGGTCGGAGAGTCACTTGAACAACATTGTGAAAACCAATTCAACTCTCTCAGAGCGACTGCTTTTCCAAAGGCCTATTTTGAGAAGGACAATACTATTGTGGAAGGGAGCAAAGGCGATTATGTCTACAGGGAGTTCGATGACAATGGAATCGAAATTATATCGATTATGTTTGAGATGAAAAACGAAAGCGATGCAACAAAAAGCAAACAGAAAAACGAACAATTCCTACAACAACTTGATAAAAACAGACGAGCTAAAAAATGCGAGTATGCTGTTCTCGTATCTCTACTTGAAATCGATAATGAACTTTACAACAACGGCATTGTTGATGTGTCTTACAAGTACGATAAGATGTATGCCATCCGGCCCCAATTTTTCATTCCGATGATTACGGTATTAAGGAATGCAGCTTTGAAGACTTTACAAGTTAAGAATGAATTAGCAGTTTTCAAATCTCAAAACATGGACATCGAGAATTTCGAGAGCGACTTATTAGACTTCCAAGATAAATTCTCAGCGAACTACCGCATTGCAACAGATCATTTCCAAGATGCGATCAAAGCGATAGATGCTTCAATAACAAAGATGGAGTCAGTTAAGAAGAAATTATTGTCCTCCGGAAGGCAATACCGGTTAGCGAATGACAAGGCACAAGATCTTTCAATTAAGAAATTGACTAAAAACAATCCCACTATGAAAGCAAAGTTTGACAAAGTTAAATCTGAGGAAGAATAAACTGTAAACTCATGAGTTCAATCTCTACCTTAGGTCGCCTCACAAGCCCCAACTAATGATCTTACTTTGGATGTTCATGGCCAATGTATTTTGTAAGAAGAGCCTCTTCAAAGAGGAACTGCTAAGAACAAACCGGATACACCGCCAAATGAGGCAATCGAGATGAAACTCCGACTCCATCAATTTCTTTCAAAATGCGGGGAGTTTTCATCGAAAGAAGATGTCAAACAAGCCATCTGGAGTGGCGATGTCACAGTGAATGACTCGATTGTCAAGCATATTGCCTATGAATTCAATCCAGCTAAACGTTCAGTAAAGTACCGTGGTGAAGAATTGTTTCTTCCTTCCAACGATGTCTATTTCGTTCTCAACAAACCTTCAGGATGTATTTGTTCACGCCTTAATTCACAAGAACTTGAACTCAACAAAACCTCTGTCTATGAACTCTTTCGAGATGCAGTAGAGCCTTCGATCTACGAATCTTTAGTTACCGTTGGCCGACTTGATGAAGACACAACTGGTTTGTTACTGGTTACCACTGATGGCAAATTGGTTCATTCGGTCACCGACCCGCAGAAGAACATCAAGAAAACATATCGTGTGAAGACACAAGATGCAATTACCGAAGTTCAACTCGAGTCAATCCGGGAAGGCGTTGATGTCTCTGTCACCGAATATGGTTCGTTGGAAGAGTTTCAAACACGACCAGCGATCATCGAATTGGAAAGTGACATATGTGCAGTTTTGACTATCGATGAAGGGAAGAAAAGACAAATTCGTAGAATGTTCACCACTCTTGGAAACCATGTCAATCATTTACACAGACTGTCTACGGAAGGAATTGTGTTGAAGGAATACGGCCTCGAGCCTGGTCAATTCTGTACCATTACGCGAGAAGAAATTAACAGCGCCTTGTTCTCTTGACTCATCAAACACTGACGGCTTCAAAGCCGCCATTTTTGCTTCGAGCCGTAGGTCATGGTACGCCAAAGCCATTCAGCAGGGCCAAAGGCGTAACGCTTGAGCCACCACGGGC
>CAJJCQ010000060.1 GCA_905182725.1 uncultured Candidatus Poseidoniales archaeon | reverse complement strand
CAGTTGCATCCAGCGATGTTACTGACGGACTGACTGTAAGTATGGTCAACGGTGATGATGCCACTTTCACCGTCGCTACTGACGGAACTGTAATGATTGGTGACGCAACCGTCACGACTGCAGACGTTCAAGCCAGTAACGGCGTAATTCACGTCATTGACAAGGTCTTGATGCCTCCAGTAGATCTGGTGGACATTCCAACAGTCGCCGCTAGCACAGGCGTACATACCGCTCTTGTTGCAGCACTTACCCAAGCAGGCTTGGTTGAAACACTTCAAGGCGCAGGTCCATTTACAGTGTTTGCTCCAACTGATGCAGCTTTCACAGCAGCAGGAATTGATCTCTCTGAACTCACAACTGAAGCAGGACTTGCAACACTAACAGACATTCTACTCTATCACGTTGTTTCAGGACAAGTGAACGCAGCAGATGTGACCGACGGATTGGTTGCACCAGCAGTCAATGGCGACAACCTCACGTTTGCAGTTTCAAACGGAACAGTGACTGTTAACGGTGCAAATGTCACAATCGCAGATGTTGCCACCAGCAATGGTGTCATTCACGTCATCGATGCAGTCTTGATGCCTCCAGCAGATCCGGTAGGCCCACCAGGAGAAATTTGCTACAACATCAACACCCACATGATTGTGGCTGGAGCAGATGAAGCCACCTGTGGTGCTTTCATGTACCTCGAAAACTACACCATGAACGGTCAAGAGATTACTGGATGTTACAACTCAATCACCCATGCAGTCTCGAACGTGAGTCAAGCAGTGTGTGAGTCCTACATGTGGACTCCATCCGTTGACATCGCAATGACAGCAGGCGCAACTGGTATCCATACTTCGCTCGTTGCTGCATTGGCTCAAGCCAACCTCGTCGCTACGCTCCAAGGCGATGGACCCTTCACCGTGTTCGCACCTACTGACGCAGCATTTACTGCAGCGGGAATTAACCTCGATGACTTCACAACCGATGCACAAATTGCCGCTCTAGCAGATATTTTGCTGTTCCACGTGGTCTCAGGCCAAGTGAATGCTGCAGATGTTACCGATGGATTGGTTGCAGCAGCATTCAACGGTGATGACCTCACCTTTGTTGTTTCAAACGGAACAGTGACCGTCAACGGCGCAACCGTTATCCTTGCTGATGTTCCAGCAAGCAACGGCGTGATTCACGTGATCGATGCAGTCTTGATGCCTCCAACAGATGTTGTTGAACCTGTATTGCCAGATTGTGACGTGACCGTTGGAATTGCTCCAAGCGGATTGAAATTCAGCCCATCAGAAGTGACTGTTACCGTCGGCCAAACCGTGTGCTGGCAATGGACAGATGAATCAATGGCTCACAACGTTCGAGAAGTTGATGGCGACAAATCAACAACCTATGCAGTCGATGGAGTCACCTCAGGTGCCGCCAATGTGACGGTTGATTTCCGTCACACCTTCGATGTTGACAGCACGTCATTCTATTACGCCTGTGAACCACACATGGCATCAGGAATGTTCGGCAAGGTCGTCGTAGGAGACGGCGGAATCGTCGTAGTTCCTGTTCCAGATAACGACATGGACTCCGATGAAGAATCCGTTCCTGGATTCCTCGGTGTGATGGCAACAGTCGCTCTTGCTGGAGCTGCATTTGTTTCATCCCGCCGTGATGAGTGAAATCACTCTTCAGATGAAGCCTCTTGAGGCTGTTCGTCAGGCATCATTGTCCAAACGATGATCGCTGCAAGAACAGCTACGGCTGCTGTGATGTAGCATGAACCGACCATACCTTCAACGAACGCATCTTGTGCTGAAACAATGAGCAATGCTCCATCTGTTCCGTTCTCAGCCCCGATACGCATTGCTGAAGGGAATGAGTTCATCAGGACGTCTTTGTAAGCCATGAGCGATTCAGGAATCACTAATGCCGACTGATAGATCTGGTTGAGAATACTGCCACCTATTGCGATTCCCAATGCACCGCCAATTTCACGGCTCGCATCATTGGTTGCACTTCCTACACCGGCTTTGTTGTGAGGGATTGCTTCCATAATCGCTGTTGTTGAAGGAGCCATAGTGAGTCCCATTCCAAGTCCAAGAAGGGCGAACGTCACTGCGATTTGTGCATATGCTGTGCTTCGGTCTACCAATGCGAACAACATCATGCCTGCTGCTACAAGGCAAAGTCCGAACGTGATGACTTTTCTTCGTCCGAATTTGGCTACGAATTTGTCACTGTTCGCTGCAGCAGGCATCAGACCAAGCGGTAAGGGAAAGAACCGAATGGCAGCTTCCAAAGGCGAAAGTCCTCGAACTAACTGGAAGTGCAGCATCTGCATGAACATAAATGAGAACATCACAAACATGGCCAACGCAATAGCCATCAAACCGATGCTGTACTGTCGTTGAGAGAAAAACTCCATTGGTAACAATGGGTATTCACACTTTAATTGCCATTGTACAAACGCTACACCAGTAATGAAAAAGGTAACAAAAGCGACGAGAACATTTTGGTCACCCCACCCAAGACTTGGCCCTTCTATGATGCCGTAGAGTAAAGATCCCAAGGCAACGACTGAAAGAAAGGCACCCAACCAATCGAGTGGCTTTCCAGTGGCATCCTTGGAACGAGGCACGAGTATGGCGCCCAAAATGAGAGCTACAACGATTACAGGGGCGTTAATCAAGAAGACCATTTGCCAATCATAATTCTCGACAGCCCATCCGCCAACAAGTAAGCCAATAGGTGCTCCAATTCCAGCCATTGCAGCCCAAATACCAATTGCTTTTCCACGTTCACCAGGAGGGAATACGACCAAGACCACCGATAATGTTGAGGGCATCACAAGAGCCGCACCCAAGCCCATAGCAGCACGAGCAAAAATAACTTGATTGGAAGTTTCAGCATACAAAGCCGTCCACACTGAAGCACAGGCGACAATAACTAAACCAATCTGCAGTGCGCCTTTTCTCCCGAACCGGTCTCCAAGTGCGCCCATGAGTAACAACGTACCTCCAAAGACAAGTGCATAGGAATCCATAATCCATTGCAATTGACTGTTATCAGCCTTGAGGTCTTTGGAAAGTTCTGGAAGGGCAACATTCAATGTGACGTTATTCAACATCACAATAACGAGACTGAGACTCATCACGCCAAGAATCATCCATCTGTTGTCAGGGTAATTTACTTCATGTTCCATGTCCTTTGCTTTCGCCCCCCCTTTTCAATTCAGTGGGTGAATGCACTCGCACATCGCATTTCACTCCACCATTCAAAATCAGGGGGGCGGCATATCCAAGAACAAGTGCAGGCTACAGAACATGAACAGCATGAGCGAAACTCCACGGAAAAGTCGCGATCTTGACCATTTGATGGAACAGAACTCGACTGAATTAGATTTTCTCTCTGCCTATGGTGGTTCGTCTTCGGAGGGGGACGGAGCCGCCCTTTTCTCTGCATTGCGCCGCTTTCTTAAAGCCGGAAGTGTCGCTTTTACCGTCAATAAAAAAGAAACTTCCCTGACCTTTCATTTCGGCAAAGCCTCCATCGTAGACAACGGTTGTTTGATTTCATTCAAAGGAAAAAATTTACCACTTGTGACAAGTGATCTGCAACAAGCAGGATTTATTCAGGGGAAATTAACCAAGACCAGAACATCATGTAAGGTCACTCTGGTCGAATGGGGTATTGAACAACGCAGGTTTGTCGAGCGTATGGTTGAATATCTCAATCACGGCGAATGAGTACGGTTGCCATTACAAGACTGGTTGTGGCTACAGCAAAGCCAAACCCAGGCATTGCATCACCAGAATCGATGTCACATGCTCCATCCTTGAAATCAATGCCGTCCCATCCAGTATCTTGTTGGAAATAGCATGAAGACCAGGTTTTGAACCAGTCGCCATTTGGATAATTGGTGTAGGAATCATCGCTGTAAACTGCTTTCACTCTCCAATTCACATAGGTGTGGTCTGAAGGTGGCGTCACTGTAATCGAGTGGACTTTGTTATCGATTGATGCATCCATCAAGACTGGAGGGTCGCACACACCGTTATTTGTACAGACTTGTGTTGTGATCTCGAAACTGGTTCCGTTTTCATAGACGTCATCATCCATTACAACTGTGAGAGCCCATGATTGTCCATCGACTGAAGGGGAGGTGCGTTTCGAAATGGAAAACGGGACCTCATCCTCAGAGGGTGATACATCTTGTCCTGCAACGACTTCACTCCCCAGAGCCGCTAAGGGCATGAGCATGATGGTCACGATAAGCAAAACCAGCATGCTGCGGATACGCATAGTCACACCATTCCGACGTTGTATTTATGTGTAAGGTGAAAAAGCCCTCGATTACGGTTCCATGTCCCAAAGTTCATCCCCAACCCAATGGAGAGTTTTGATACCCTTTCCTTTTGACAGGTTCGTGAGGTCATCGGCGTTCATTGTTGACCACCCGATAGCGAGTGGACGTTTGTGTTTCATATCACGAATCCATACAAGATCGCCAACTTCGATACTTGCATCTGCAGCGTGAACTCCAGCCACCATGCAATCAGCACCCTTCATCAAAAAGGGAATGGCACCGTGGTCAACTTCAACCCATTTAGCTGCATCATCATGTTCAAGGAATCCACGAAGGGTGAGAAATACAAAACGTTCATTCTCTTCATTTTTCACTTCGATTGCTTTGGCTATTTTGTTGACTAAAACCATTGACCATGGCCCGTATTCGGCCATTTCAAGAAACGCGCCATCGACTTGAAGGTCGATACTGAGTGCTTGTTCAAGAGTTACGAGAAGTGGAGCGACTTTCTTTCGACGAACAGGTCGTCGTTTTTTCATACTCCAATCACGGGTCATGAACCTCACAGGCGACCTCTCTTTTTGACGCTTGGCTAAACCCCGTGCTTGATGAAGGGGAAACGCTTGGTTCGGATATGGCCCTCTGGTGCACCATCCGAACCTTCGCCAAACATGCTGCTGAATTGGGCAACCAACAGCCGGAAACACCAATTTTCTTTGTCAAACCGAATAATTGTCTTCAACGGACTGGGCCCATTTCGGTCTCTTCACATCCCGGCGAAGTCCATCATGAAATCGAATGCGTGGTACGTCTGAATGAACATGCGCAGCCTGAAGCCGTTGCCGTTGGTCTTGATCTCACCGACCGCTTAACGCAAGGTGAACTACGGACGGAGCAATTACCGTGGACGAAAGGAAAGTGCTTCCGCGGCAGCGCTTATGTTGGAGGCTTTGTTGAATGGAAGCGCTCTTTTGAATCTTTGAATGATGAAAAACAAAGTCTTTGCCTGAATCTTTGGGTGAATGACGTCTTGGTTCAATCCGCTTCTCTCTCTGAAATGACACTTTCACCAGCTGTACAAGTCGAAGAACTTCTTACTTGGGCTCCGGTTTCTGCAGGTGACTATCTGTTTACAGGAACGCCAGCAGGTGTTGGTCAACTCCATCCAAATGACCGAGTTTATGCGACACTTGAATCACAAGATGGCACCATCTTATCGTTTATTGAAACACAGTGTCAGTAGGGTTGCTTTCTTATATGCCCTGTTGGTGGCTTTGGACTGCAAGGTGGCATAATTATGGCTCAATGGCATGGTATCTCTCGACGTAAACCTAGTGGCGGACGCAAAGTACAGGCTCGTAGCAAGCGTTCTACGGAAATCTCTTCTGAGAAACAAATGGCTCTCGTTGGAGAATCAAAGCGCAAGATTTACCGCCGAACCGGTGGAAACACCCTTGTTCGCGTCATGTCCGAAAACCGTGTCTCAATTAACAATCCAAAGAAGGGAACCACAACCATCGGAACTATTCACAATGTCATCGAAAACGAATCAGACCCGAACTACGTTCGACGAAACATTCTGGTGAAAGGTGCAGTGATCGAAACCGACCAAGGTCGAGTTCGAATTACTTCTCGACCTGGCAAGGATGGCGTTATCAACGGCATTCTCCTTGACTGAAGTCGTTCCGCAGGGTTCAAGTCATTCCCGCTCTTCGGTGCAAATGGTGAATTTAAATGGACCACAATCCTGACCGAATTTGTGTTTGGCCGGGATATTTCGATACCCGTTCTTCTCGCAGAAGCGGCCGGAGAGTTCCAAAGGATTCTTCAGTTATCAAGCCAGACATTGAAGGCCTCTTTTTGGCATCACGCAAACTCGGTTTGAAAAAAATCAAGCGTGATGAAGGTGTCTCTCATCCATCCCGTCCTCATCTCAAAGAAGGAAGAATGTGGGTCTCTCGTACAGGTTCAAAACAATCGGTCGGCGCAAATTCAAAAGAAGAACTCCTCCAACTCATTGGCGCACAATGGCGTGAAATGCAACGTGAACAAAAGGATGCATCGAATGAACGTATTGCCAAAGGGCCTCAAGCTGGCGATCGCCGGGCTCGTTCACAACGAAAAACCCAAACCAAAGATTCTACCACAAGCAAGCCAAGTTTCAAGAAACGTTCCGGTTTCAAGAAGCGATGATTCATTGTGGTACTTCGTGCAACCATCCGAAGATATCTTCTTCTGTCTCATTTTGAATGCCGACAAGGTGATTGTATAATTGCTCAGTAATTGGGCCAGGCTTCTGGTCTCCATAGATTGCCTTCTTCTCACCTTTGGTGATTGAACCAATCGGTGAGATGACCGCTGCAGTACCGCAACAAAACGCTTCATCAGCAACCATGGCAAACTCAGCAGAAACCTTCGTTTCGATGACTTCATAGCCGTTATGCCGTGCTAATTCCATAATTGATTGTCGAGTGATTCCAGGGAGAATCGTTCCAGTGAGTTCAGGGGTGTAAAGCACGTTATCTTTGACGCAGAAGAAATTAGCTGCTCCAACTTCCTCAACATAGGTGTGGGTTTCAGCATCAAGGTAGATGACTTCCGCAAATCCAGCATCCTTTGCTTTTCGACTTGGCATCATTCCAGGAGCATAGTTCCCTATTGCTTTCACGCCTCCCGAGCCGCCAGGTGCAGCACGATGGTATTCTTCTGAAATGAGCAGGTCAATCGCAGAAACACCGCCCTTGAAGTAGGGGCCAACAGGCGTGACATACACCAAAAAAGTGTACGATGGTGCAGGAGCAACGCCCAAAATAGGACCGGAACCCATGAGTAATGGTCGGACATACATGGCACCTTTTCCAGTAGGAGGGACCCATCGCAGATTTGCTTGAACACATTGCTCAACAGCATCAATAAAAATCGATTCAGGTACAGGCGGTATTTTCAATCGATCTGCGCCACGTTGCATTCGACGAGCATTTTCTTCTGGGCGAAAGAAAACAACACGATTTTTCGAGGTTCGGAATGCTTTCATCCCTTCAAACAATCCTTGTCCATAATTCAAAACTCCAGATGCAGGAGACATTTCGATTGGTCCATAGGGCCGTAGTGTGCCCGGCATCCAAGGTTCTGTGGAACTCGTTTCAGTGAGATACATTGTATCCGTTGGGGTAAGTGAAAATGTAAGGCCGTCCCAATCAATTTCTTCCGACATCATGAGCACCTTGCCTTAGCATTTCACCCAAGGGGCTCGGGCTTTCAATCATTCCTCTCGTAAAACATGGAGAACAGGCGTGTTTTTGGAGTGTTGGCATTTATTCCCCTCACATGCAACCAAAGGCAAGACCCTTAGAGTGGGTCGCCATCCTTCATCTTGAGGTAGATTGATGACATACAAAGGAGACATTGGAGTCGTCAATGGCCGCTACCATTCGGTTGAAGCCAATCCCGAGACAGGCACTTCTGAGAAAACGGTCTTGGAAATTTTTGGCCGCAGTAAAAATGGTGAATCTGTATGCCTTCTTGTATCCGGGCTCCAACCCTCGTTTGAGATCACTCCATTGAGTGCTTGGCGTGAAGATATGGAAATTAGTGACTTCATTCTAGACCGAATCAAAAATATCGAGAATATGAACGATGTCGTAGAAGTGACCGGTCCAGTCATGAAACTTACCGACCTTGGTCAAAGACCAATCTGGTCGGTCACTGCCCGACAACCCTTCTTGGTTCCCAATTTGCGCAAGACAATTGCAAAGCAATCATGGCAAATTTATTCGGGGGATATTCCTTTTCTCAATCGGTTATTTCTCGATTATGATCTCGGAATGCATATTTCAGTTCAAGGCTCTGTAGTGGACCGACGAAATGAACCTGATGAAAACCTCGAACGAACACATGCAGTCATCCAAGCAGGCGGTTCGGGGCGATATGCAGTCGATGTCACGGTTGCCTGTGACGTCACTCAACTCGAAGATTGCCATCCATTCCCAGTTCCTTTCCGGGTCTTTTCGTTTGATTTAGAAACCAGTATTGAGCATGAAACCATCCTGTGTGCTGCTGCCTGGGTCGAAGATATGGGGACTGGGACACGGCAAGAGTACTCATTTAGAGGCGATGAAGTAAGTATTATGGAAAATTTGACCTTAGTTGTTCGTAGTATGGACCCCGATATCATTACCGGATACAATATTGATAATTTTGATTTACCACGATTAAATGACCGGATGCAGGTTCAAGCGAAGTCGAAGGAGTGGAGAAAGCGCGCCCTACTGTTTGGATGGGGGAGGGTTGAACAAAGCGAATCTGAGTCAAAGCGCAGTCGTTCGGGCCTCTTTCCTCGACGCCAATCCTCTCGTGCTTGGAATCTTGCAGGTCGAAGTGTTGTTGATGCTTGGTGGCAAGCTCGAATGGCGTTGAAGCCTCAACGTGAAACTCTTTCCTTCATCAGTAACTTGTTATTTCCCGATGATAAAGAGAAACACAAAATGGATGTCGATGCATCGAAGATGGACATGGAATGGGCCAACCGCCCAGATGAAGTGATGGAATATTGTATTCGGGATGCAGCATTACCTCTTGATATTCTGAATGCTCTACAAGTGATTCGACGCAAAGAAGCGGTTGCAGCAGTTGCCAAAGTCACGTTTGATTCTGCCGCCATTGGAAGTACAAGTCAACTGGTCGATTCATTAGTCATACGTTTAGCCGATGCAGAAAACGTCGCCGTTCCATTAACAGGCTCTGCTGAAGCCAAAGAAGGACAAATCACAGGCGGCTATGTTCACGAAGTCGATGCTGGACTTCATCCTTGGATTGCAGTCTTGGATTTCAAGAGTATGTATCCTTCGATTATGATTGGCCAGAATATCTGTTACACCACTCGAATTGACCCTGCTCAACCTGACCAACCAAAAGAGGGTGAGCCTGTACATACTGCACCAACAGGTGCTCGTTTCCGTCATCAATCGGTTCGCAAAGGCCTTGTTCCACGGCTTCTTGAAAATCTAATGGAGCAACGTGATGTGCACAAGACTGCGCTCAAAGACGCTCAGAACACAGGTGATGCTGCCAAAGAAGCGTTCCATGATTCGATGCAATATGCGGTAAAAATCCTCATGAATACCTTTTATGGTGTCTTTGCCAGTGGATTTTACCGTTTCACTCACCGTGATCTTGGCTCTTCCATTACCGCGTGGGCTCGTCATAACATCAAAGCCATCATCGCTCAATTAGAAGAAGAAGGGCATGGAGTTGTTTATTCGGATACCGATTCAATTTTCGTCCGGTCACCCGTTGCCGAACATTCGCCTTCATCGTTACGAGAAGAAGAGATTCTTGCCGCTAAAAACGGGCAGAAAGATGCTGTTGAAAAAATTGAGAAATGGGAAATTGCCAAACAATCCATGATTGATTTTGGCCTTGAGATTGCAGAACGTTATAGCCGTGATTCCGCTGTTCTTGAATTTGAAAAAGGACTTTCAGTCTTTTTCAGCCATGGGGCAAAAAAGCGCTACGTCGGGCAAGTTGTTTGGCCAAAAGAAGAAATGTTGATCCGCGGTTATGAAACGCAACGTACCGATTCATTCAACTATCTCACCTCGACAATGAAGCGCATGTTCAGCCATGCTCTTTCTGATGAAGGTGATGAATTGGTGAAATACGCACTCACTCGAGTGAAAGCACTGAAAAACTCTGAAGTTGATGCCAGTGAACTTATTCTTGCTAAATCGTGTAAAGGGCGAGTCTCTTCAAACGGGGACATCGATTTCACCAAAGATTACGCCAACCCCGAGAGTATGGCTCAAGTTCGCATTGCGAAAGCAAGAATTGCTCTCGGCCTAGGTTTTACTTCCGGAATGAAGGTCTCTTACATCGTTGCAGATGCATCTCAACGGCCAATGCGGGTCGTGCCTTGGTTGGAAAATGAAGAAAACGGCGGCATCTTGACCTATGATGGTCAATTTTATGCTGAACGTTTAGCAGCAGCATTAGGGCGAATCACCGAAGCCTTCGGTTGGACCGCGAAAGAATTGGTCTCTGGCAACAAGCAAACATCACTGTTTTCCTTCTAATTCGACTTGAAAGAAGGAAGACCTTTTGATGAAGGCACCTACAACTCATCCTATGAAGTCGGCCTCTATGCCCGTTCTCCTCGCGCTCTTGATGGTTATTTCCAGTCTTGCTGGTTGTACTGCCATCACCGGCGATAGTGATTCTGATGCCGA
>CAJJCQ010000059.1 GCA_905182725.1 uncultured Candidatus Poseidoniales archaeon | reverse complement strand
GCTCGTATTTTCCCAGCTTTAGACGTCGATGTCGAAGATGTCCTAAACGCAGCAGCAACCAAGTGGAACTTTCATCGATACACACCAGGGGTTGGCGTAGGTGGCCACTGTATTCCAGTTGACCCGTATTACATGATTCAGCGAGCCGCTGATGTTGGCGTTCCAGCTGGGCTCATCACCGCGGCACGGGCAGTGAATCGCTCGATGCCAAGCCATGTTGCTGGTGTGTTAAGCGAAATTATGTGGAATTCCAAAGTTTCAGCCGATGATGCACGAGTGCTTTTGCTCGGTTGGTCGTACAAAGCAGAAGTTGGTGATCCAAGAGAAACTCCAGCAGAACCACTCGCTGAGACTTTGATGGCAAAAGGCATCACCGTTGCTGCCTGGGACCCACACCTCGACAACAACAGTTTCCCAGAAGGCGTAGTTGGTATTTCAAATCTTAACGAAGCACAAGACTACGACATGGTTGTACTGGTCACCGCTCACAAAGCATGCCTTGAACTCGATTGGCAAGCCCTCCTCGGCCAAATGAGAAACCCGCTCTTGTATGACGGACGCCGTGTTCTCAACCTTGATTCACTCAAAAACATGGGCTGGAAAGCCTACGCGGTTGGTAAACCTCTTACGGATTGACGCCAGATGAAGTATAAACTACGTTGCCTCAAAACAGGGGACCTCATCGAGGATGCTTACACACTCCATCACACAGACGGTGCGCTCTTACGTGCTGAATTCAATGGGTCAATGGACGTCAAACCACTGAAAGGCGTTTGGAAATACCTCGATTGGATCCCAACTTCAACTTCGAACGACTATGTGGCTGGAACCACGACCTACAAGGCAGAAGCCCTTGGCGATGCTCTCGGCATGAGTGACCTTTGGGTGACATTCCACGGTTATTGGCCTGAAAAGGGCGCTATGTGCCCCACTGGTAGTTTCAAAGATATGGAAGCCGTTCCAACCATTCAGAGGTTGCACGACCACGGATGCAAAGGCCTCATTTGCGCCAGTGCAGGTAATACAGCACGTGCTTTCACTCACTTCTGTGGCTTGGATAATATGCCCCTCATTGTGGTTGTTGGAAAAGATCACGGGCACCGCATTTGGACCAAAAAAGGCCATCCAACCGGTGCCGTCAAAGTGGTTGTTGTCGAAGACGGCGATTACTACGATGCAAAAGCCGTCGCCAAAGGTATCGCAAAAGAGCTGACAGGCTGGCAAATGGAAGGCAGTGTGCACAACGTTGCTCGCCGAGACGGTATTGGTTCATTGATTCTTGACGCAGCATTCACTCTTGGTGAAATGCCTGAACACTATTTCCAAGGCATCGGTGGAGGACCGGGCCCAATTGGCGTTCATGAAATGGCAGAACGACTGATAGAATCCGGTCAATTCGAAGGCCCAGCACCTCGCCAGCACCTTTCTCAGAATGTGGAGCACAGCCCGATTCACCATGCGTGGCAAGCGAAGCGAGAACAGCTAATCCCTGAGGATTTCCCTTCTCATGATGTTGAAGTGTATTCAGATTATTTGATGAACAAAGGACCTGCCTATGGGCAAGTTGGTGGCGTGCATGATATTCTCAAAGCCTCAAACGGTGAAACCTATGTGGTTGAACGTAACGATGCAGTCACTGCAAAAATTCTCTTTGAATCCATTGAAGGCATCGATATCATGACGCCGGGAGCAGTTGCTCTGGCCAGTCTTCAACAAGCCTTGGCCTCGGGTGAAATAGCGCCTTCATCGTGTACCGTACTGAATATCAGTGGCGGTGGAGTGGAGCGGCTCAAGCACGAACATGCAACAACAGTTGTTGAGCCGTGGCTCCGTGTGACCAAAGCAAATGGCGCATCGATGATCCTCGAAGCACTTCAGTAAGTTGAGCGAAATTGCTTGTTCAAGCACTACGGCCTGCATCAAACATCTCTTGGAGGCTACCGTCTTGAAGCATTTCAAGCACAATATCTGAACCGCCAACGAGTTCTCCTTGAACGAAGACTTGAGGCATGGTTGGGAAATCAGACCAAGCACAAACCGATGGAATAGCACGTTGGTCACTGAGGATGTCGACTGCGGCAAAAGGTTCGCCAAATTGCTGCAATGCCTGAGCAGCACGGTTTGAGAAACCGCATTGAGGTTCGTTCGGTGTTCCTTTCATGAACAGCACAAGAGCGTGTTCATCAACAATAGCTTGCAATTCTTCGTTTGTCCAATTCATAGTAATCATTCCTTCTTTTTCTCGATACGCCGAATGTGGACGCCTTGTCCACCTCCATGCGGGTCAAAAGCAGTGTCGCCTGAGGTTTCAGCCTGTGCAGGTGTCATGCATTTGAGGTCGAGAGCGTGAACAGGGTGAGGGATGTGCTGCTTCATAACTGCAAGCACCATTTTTTGGCGTTGTAAAGGGCGCATTCCATCGAAAGACTCTGAAATAATTCGGACGTGAAAATGGTCGCCTGAACGGTGAAGGTCGATGACTTCAACGTCTGCATCAGGTACGGCTTTCAAAACTTCAGCTTGAACCCACTCACTCGCAACCATACGCACGCCTCACACTGCGGTGGGTGGAGGTGGCTTTGAACCTGCGCGTTCTCATCCGATGCTTCAAAGAGCGAGAACAACACCCACGGCCATGGAGGAGGCGACCATCAAAGCGAATCGTCTTCCACAGATGGGGCGTGATTCCGCTTGGCTTGCTGGGGCAGATTTAATCGCCGTTTTTCTTGCCCTGTTTGGACAAGTTGTTTTGACTCGAGCCTTATGGACAGAGTCCTACGGAATTTACATCATTGCTTTGGATGTATTTGCAACATTATTTTTGGTTCTTGACTTGGGTTTACCGACCCTTCTGGCCCGTGATGGTCCCAATGCACCGCATCGAATTTGGCCTGCAATTGTAAGGATTTACAGATTACAACTCAAAGCCGTCATTCCGTTTTTGCTCCTGGCCGTCATTGCATCGCCTTTAATTGATTCAAATTGGACTTCACATTTGCCCGTGATGTCGATTTGTGCTTTGATTGCACTCACGCATATCGCCTCTTATGCACCACGTTCAGGGCTTCGAGCAGCCGGTGAAGCGCGCCTGGAAGCATGGACGAAAGTTTTGGAACGAGCGATTACCACCGTCGCTTATTTGTCGCTTTATGCGCTTGGAATTACCAGTGTTGTCGGGTATGCATCAGCCTTTTTGTTTGGAGCAGTGTCCGGTTTCCTTCTGGCGCTTTGGTGGGTGAAGCGTACCGTTCGAGTCTATGAAGGTCAACAGGGAACTCAAGGCGATTTAGGAGAGGCTTGGCTTGATAATCGTTCATTGATGATGCAAGCCTTACCTTTTGCCATCACACTGGGTGTTCTTCCCTATGTTGTCCGAATTGAGAAATTTATCATCGGTATCGAATTGGGTGTCGATTCTGCAGCCTTATTCCACGTTGCACAGTTGGCATGGTTAGCAGGATTGGTTGTACCGCAAGCCTTGCGAGCAGCACTTCTTCCAGTTCTTGGCAAAGCACGCTTTTCACCTTCTGATTTTGGAAAAGAAATGAATACTTCACTCGACATCTGCCTTGGCCTTCTGCCAATTGGTATTTTTGCCGGTGCCTTCATTGCGAAGGTTTTCCTTCCATTTGCTTTTCCTTCTCAATACACCGATGGTTCACTCGGTGCTTCGGCTGTTGATTTGTTCATGATTTTACTTTTAGGGTGGTGTTTTACCTTAGTCGCAACACCAACGTATACGGCATTACAAGCAGGTCTTCGGCCTTGGAAATTCACGTTTTTCATCGGTTTAGTGGTTGCTTTTGCCACCGCTACCGGCTTTCTGTTGATCGGATGGCAAGCACCATTGGGCGACGGCCAAGGCTTGTACGCTGCTGCCTTCGCCTCAACTCTATCGGCAGCCTTTGCGTTCCTTCTTTCGATTCATCTCGCAGATTCTTGGGCCTTCTTTTTTAACCGTTCAAAAGAATGGCTTTTCGCTCTTGTCTTCATGTCACTCGCTTGCATTGGACTTTACTCCAACACTTGGTTCGCAGCAACCGGAGTTCTGTTGTTCTTGTTTATGCCACAAGCTCTTCGAGCAATTGGTTCCACTGTTGGAGAAAAGACTCTTGCGAAAAGTTCTCAGGAAGAGTGAACTCCTCATCCCAGCGATTCTGTAATGTATTTTCGCAAGCATCTGCCAGCGCAGTTGCATCATAATCTGTTATACACGATTCAGGCAAATAGGTGGCAACATCGCCAACATTGACTGAAACAACAGGCGTGCCGCACGCAATTGATTCTCGAGCGACTAATGGACCCGACTCACGTTTGGAGGTAATGAGGGTTAAATCAGCAACTAACATTCGGTCCCAAACAATCGATCGAGGTTGAATTTTAAGCGTCGTCATCCCGACAATCCACCCACGGTTTTCGAGAATCTCTCCAGTTTGAAGTGCTAACAAGTGGTTCTTTTCTGGGCGGCGGGGGTCAGAAGGAAACAAAACATCAATTCGATCTTTTCTCCACCGGCCCTTCCAAGGTTTGAGTGGCCTGAGCCATTCATCTTCAACAGCACAATGGCAGGGAATCATTCGAATATTCTCCTCAGGGATCTTGGCTTTTTTTGCCACATCAAACAATCGCTGGGAAACCACAACCAATCGCTGCGGTTGGCAGGCTAATCGTTTGGTCACTTTGGAAAGTGTTGAATGATTCAAGCCAACATCAAAATCGTATCCATGTACGACACCAGCCCAAGGAATTTTCAAGCGTTCTGCCAAAGCATTCGCTAAGACGGCAACCGGCCAGAGCGTGTGGCAGACAATGACTTCTGGCCTCCATTCTCCAAGCCACTGCTCGACTTTTTTGACCTGCTTTCGAATACTGCGTGCTGTAAAGTTCGGCCAAGGATGTTCAGGTAGTGCCGTGTAACGAGGAGCGAATACCTCGACACCCCCATGTTCAAATTCACGAGGTGCACGTGCAGCACCGGTTAACGTCGAACGGCGTGCTTCTTGATAGTGCATCATTCGAGGAAGCGGATTTACTACACGAACTTCATGCCCGTCACTCTGCAATGCTTGTACATGGTCAGCAACAAATGTACCACGCGCAACATTGCCAGGCAAAGGGTAGAGCAAAGAAACCACAAGGATTCTCATTTCATCAACTCGCTTCATTCTTGAAGGGCCGCGTGTATAATTTCAAGGTTCTCTTGAACACTCGCTTTATCATTAAACAATCCCGAGCCAACGACGCAATTGGTTACGCCCCAATCACGAAGCATAGCGATGTTGTGAGCTTTTACCCCACCATCGATTTGAATTTGAACGGGACGGCCTCCATTGGCTACTTGGGTATCAATTGCTTGTTTCAGACGGCGGATTTTTTGTTCCACTGCCGGTATGAATGATTGGCCACCGAAGCCTGGGTTGACACTCATGACAAGAACCAAATCGAGTTCAGAGAGAACTTCCAAAGCAGCGTCAACGGGTGTCCCAGGATTGAGGACAACACCTACGCCTGCCCCAGCAGCGCGAATGGCGGTGACTAACCGATGCAAGTGAGTTGCAGCCTCAACATGGACCGAAAGGTGGTTACATCCAGCATCAATGTAATCTTGAAAGCAACTTTCAGCATTTGAGATCATTAAGTGGGCATCAAAAACGGGTCCTTCGCCAAGTGCTTTACGAAGTGACTTTATCACGGGGGGGCCGAATGTCAGGTTCGGAACAAAGTTCCCATCCATGACGTCAAGATGAAGCCAATCAAGTCCGCTGTCCACTGCTTTTTGACAAGAGCGAGCAAGGTCTGCTAAGTCTGCGGTTAGGACGCTTGGTGCGATAATCATGGCTCTCCCCAGTCGAACCCAAACACAGCATCGCCATGAGCATTTCGTTTTTTATTGTCAATCATTTTGATACGAAGGCTGATAATGTCGACCCTTGAGGCCATAACGGTGAGCCTATGGGTGAAGTACGAGCAGTTACGGATGGAGACTTTGAAACAACAGTGAATGGGAACGGATGGGTCTTGGTTGATTTCTGGGCAGCTTGGTGCGGTCCATGCAAGGCAATTGCACCGATTCTCGAGCAAGTTGCTGGTGAACGTGAACTGCTTGTTGCCAAAGTCGATACGGATTCAAATCCAATGAACGCAGGTCGTCTCGGTGTCCGTGGAATACCAGCTCTTTTCCTTTTCAATGAGGGCAAACTCGTCAGCCAAAAAAGCGGCGCCCTTCCGAAGCCAAAACTACTGAAGTGGCTCGATGAACACATGACTGCTGATGATTTTTGAATCATTTCAAGCGTTTCTTCCGTGATTCTTTTTTACGACCGACATCGCGTAGCAATCGTTCACGAATCGCTTCATGCAACCACATCCCCTCATCTAAATCGAGGAGGAGTCCATGCTTGATGAGGTTCTCAGGCGGAGTTCCCTCCCATCCAATTGCTGTAGCGAGTGTATCCCACTGAATTGGTTTATCTGAAACTGCGAGTGTCGAAAGTAATTCGTATTCATAGTCAGGTAAACCAGTTAGAATTTCTTCATCCAAAAACCTCAACCAATCTTCATGTGTTGCTTGACCGTATAACTCAAGCAATTCAAGGGCTAACGGGTGCCCTCCAGTTGCAGCATGCACTTCATCGATACCTACTGAAGGCGTGTGTTCTAATTGATTGAGCCAATTCGTTGTATCTTCCAAACTCAAGCCACTCAATGGCATTTCATGGACCACACCTCGAGTGTGAACATCTCTTCGATCATAGATTCGAAGCGTTGTACGAGAGATGAACAGTAACCTCAGTGGGGCCTTGAGTGAGATTTGTATCAATGCCCCAAGTAAATCCTTAGCGTTTTCTTCCATATGATGGACATCATCCAAGACAATTAGCCAATACGGTGGAGGGCCTCCAGCTTCGTTCTTGTAACGCTCGCGAATCGTCCGTGCATCAGTAAGGTAGGAGAGTAATCTTCGCCGCCATGAATCGACATCAACGCTTCCACCCGGCGTAAGTGGCAGTGTTTCAATAAGATTGTAAGGGTCGTGGGATTCATCGATTCCAAATCGATGGAGTAGGCTTGTTGCAAGGCCGAGAGAGCGGTCCCAAGGTTGACAAGGGTACCAACAAATCGACAAGTAAGGGTCTTTTTCGATACGTTGTTTGAGCCAATGGGCTACTAAAGTCGATTTACCGATGCCAGCAATTCCATGAACGACTGCACAGGGTTTTCGTTCTCCAAACCAATCATGAAGCGCTTGTAATTCATCAGTTCGACCATGAACTGGACGAGTGATTGGGGGTTTGTTATGATAGGTTGCATGTGCACCAGTCATTGGAGTCAAGCGTCCAGGCTCCGGAACACTCGAATCGTTCATCTTGCTAATTACTCCAAACCGTATATCTCCAAACGTGAGTACGCCTTCATGTTGAGCATGCATCAGTACCTGTAACAAGGTAATATCTGCAGCAAGCCGTTCAGGGGCTTCTGTCGCTTCAACTTCTAACAATTCACCTTCAGCATTTCGAAGCAATACTTTGGTCGTGCCCAAGGATTTGGCTAATTTTTCAGCTAACACTTGCCCTTGTTCAGTGAGTTGCCATGTTTTTTGACGACGATCTTCACCTCGAATTGTACGAGTGTGTTCAGATACACATTCGTCCCTTAGGAGCGTCCGCATTGTCCGACTTACATTCGGTGGATGTTGTGCGCATGCCTCGGCAATTCCTGGGCGCGTGAGTTCCGGTCCGACCACATATCGGTCGTTTTGAACGAGGTGTTCTGCTAAGTGCAGCATGACGCGGTCTTGAACCGCGATGCTGACCTTTGGCAACCCTTCGCTCATATCCTCTGCTGCATGTTTCTGCTTCTCAATCCTTTGGCCTACTGTTCTTTGGTACTTTCTCTTGACTTTTGGCTAAAGAAAAGAGCGTATTTCTGAATAATCCATTGACATTCCGCCAGGAGATTTATGCACATTTACACCATAAACCCTTTTAGACATGCAGGCTCCCACATACATGGACAATTCTCGGAAAGCCATTTTCTTAGTGTTCTTGATGTTCATCATGGTTTTATCACCCCTCGCATCAGCCGCTGATTCGGATGGCGATGGTTTCGAGAATTCGGTTGACGATTGCCCATGGGCTGCAGGCCTCTCAAACATCGACCGAGACGGTTGCCCTGACCGCGATGGCGATGGTACATCGGACCTTGCCAATGGTTGGACAACTTCAAACCCGAATTTCCAAAACGAATTCACAACGAGTAGTAGCAGCGATTACTCCGATGTCGACTTTTCCCCAGATGGCAACTTCATTGTGACCGCTTCGGAAGACACCTTTGTCCGGGTTTGGAACAAAACCTCTCACATCAATATCAGGTCAGCCGCCACTACTGGAGAAGTCACATCAGTAGCCTATTCACCTGACGGAATGTATATTGCAGCTGGAATTGATGACGATACAATGGATATTTACTACTCGAGTAATCTCACTTCAGTCCACGGCCCAATCAGTGCTGATGCTGGAAGTGGAGACCAAGTCAATGATGTAGAATTTTCACCCGACAGTAGCCTGGTTGCAGTTTCAATGGGTCGATCTGGTAACGGATGCTCCAATTGCCAAGTCTTCCTCGTCAAAGTGTCTGATGGCCTTCGGTTGGGCAATGGAATGAATCCGAACGGCGAAGACCGGTTTTATGATTCTGCTTTTTCACCCGATGGTGAACTGATTGCATTGGCAGGTGATGGTGACTTTTACATCGTCAATATCACCTCTCGAGCAACGGTCTACACATTGACCAACCCACCGGGCTCAGTGAATGCTATCGCTTGGTCACCAGATGGCAACTATATCGCAATGTGCGGGGGCTGGGAAGGCGGCGGTGCGAGCTTCGACATGTATGAGTTCTCAGGGAATTCATGGGTGAGGATTTGGGAGAAGTCAACCTCAACTTCGTGCTACGCTACCGATTTTTCTTACGACAGCAACCAAGTCGGAGCAGGACACAGTTACTATCAAGGCGACGGAGCAACTGCAAAAGTCTTCAATTCTGATACAGGTGTACTGATTGACACATTCAGCGGTCCCCGGCCCGGCGGCTGCACAAGCAGCGGCGGCGGTAACAACTGTGGAACGATCTACGGTCTTGCATGGAGCCCGGACAGCACTCATATTGTAACCACCCATGGCCGAAACGACGAAGGGGTCTACTATTGGTATGCCGACCTCGATGAAGATAACGATGGCTACAACACAACCGATCAAGGCGATGGTGTCGTCGATGCCTTCCCAAGTGAAGGTAGCCAATGGGCAGATGCCGATGGCGACGGATACGGCGACAACCCTGCTCCGGCTTACCAACCCGATGCTTGCTTGACTGTAGCGGGGACTTCAACACAAGACCGCTTTGGTTGCTTAGATTCTGATGGCGATGGCTGGTCTGATGACGGTGACTCCTATCCTGCTGACCCACTCCAATGGGTTGACAGCGATGGCGATGGTTTTGGTGACAACTACTATTTCGATATCAACGGCGCCCAACTTCATTTGAATCAAACGGGTGACGCGTTCCCAGACGATGCCACACAGTGGAACGATACCGATGGCGATGACCACGGTGACAATTATGAAAACGCTTCTTGGGATAACTTCCGTCCATCTGAATGGCCAGGTCTTCTTTTGCCTGTCGCCAACAATGCAGACACTTTCCCGCTCGACCGAACACAATGGGATGATACCGATGGTGATTGGGTTGGCGATGAACAAATGAGCGATCGTTCCGATGCTTGCCCTTCAATTTGGGGGAACTCTCAGTACGACCGTCTCGGCTGTGTTGACACAGACGGTGATGGCTGGTCAGACCCAGATGCTGGATGGCCTGCAACTACCAATTGTTATGGAGCAGATGCATTCCCAACTGACCCAACACAATGGTGTGATGAAGATAATGACGGTTTTGGAAGTAATCAAACCGGAAACAATCCAGACGAATGTCCAAATCAAGCAGGTACTTCCACCGAAGACCGAATTGGTTGTGCTGACCGTGATGGTGACGGTTACTCCAATGCTGGTGACCCCTTCCCCGATGATTCCAGCCAATGGGCAGACCGCGATGGCGACAACCGTGGCGACAATGCATCCGGCAACAACGCCGATATTTTCCCTGACGATTCATCTCAATGGAAAGACACTGATGGAGATGGTTATGGTGACAACCAAGGTGGATTCAACGGCGACGCATTCCCGAATGACCCCAATCAATGGGACGATACCGATGGCGATGGTTATGGAGACAATTTTATCGATGAAGACAACGATGGAATCTCTGAAGGCGTGTCCGATGTTTGTCCACTTGTGTCTGGAAATTCAATGGACCCTGCAACACGTGGTTGCACCGATTCAGATAGCGACGGTTTTGTCGACCCAGTCGATGTATTCCCAATGGATCCGTTCCAGTGGGCGGACGCAGATGGTGATGGATTTGGAGATAACACTGCAGTTCCAAGTGGCGATGATTGCGTAGATATTTACGGCAAGTCCTTCGAAAACAACCGACATGGTTGCCCAGATGCAGATTTTGATGGTTGGGCCGATGTTGATGACGCTTTCCCGAACGACACACTTCAATGGAAAGATACCGATGGCGACGGTTGGGGAGATAACTATGATTGGTTCAATGATACGATTCAAGACCTCGATAACATCGGTCAAACGTTCACTATCCGTAATCAATCTGGAGATGCCTTCCCTCTTATCGCCGACCAATGGTCAGACATGGATGGCGACGGCTGGGGTGATAATCAAACCAGTTTCTATCAACCTGACGCTTTCCCATTCGAACCTTCTCAATGGAATGACTTCGATGGCGATGGCTTTGGCGATAACAGTGTCTATGACCCCGATGGCGAAGAAGGACCTCTCGGGCCACAAAGTGCATTTGAGGCAGATGCTTGCCGCAAGGAATACGGGGAATCGAATCTCGAAGAATACGGTTGCCCAGACAGTGATGCAGACGGCCGTGCAGATATGTATGACCCGTGTCCATGGGATCCAGCGGTCACCAACGGTGTATTGACTGGTCCGAATGCTGTGACATGTTCGATCACTTCAGACCCGAATGCGAACACAGGTGGGGAAGAAAGTGGACTTGGTTTCTCATCCGATTCAACTACAGTCCTCGTAATGGGTGGTTCCATTGTGTTCCTCCTTGCGTTAATTTTCGTGGCACAACTTGCCAAAGCTTCCTCAAAACGTAAATCTTCATTAGATCGGGAAAACGAACGAAAGACAGATCTCGCTTTCTCTGAAGAAGAAGAGCGCCGTCTTGCATGGATTGACCACTACGTGGCAGCCGGTCAACTTGACGAAGCTCGAGCACTTGGATGGACAGAAGGACAACCGACTCCAGAATGGAAGCAGTTTGAAATGCAACAACAAGCAACTGAAGATGCTTCGATACCGACAATGCTTGACCTTAACCGACTTTGAAGATTGGTTCTTTGTTACGCATCGTTTGCACCGCTGGCCTTTCAAGTAATGAGGGAAATGCTTGTTCATGGCCGGCGATACGCGTAGCACCGTAGTACTTCTCGCGTCGCTGTTGCTGCTTTCTTCCCTCCCATTTATCTCGAGTGCTGAAACCACCAATGTTGTCTTTGAAGTCGAAGAAACTTCATCTCCGTTGAATGAATGGTATGTAGCGGGAGATACGGTTGAACTTACAGCAATGTTCACCAACAGTGGAGCCTCGACCACGATTGCCAACGACCCCTCTTGTGGTGTTGTTTTACAAGTTTTAAACGCTACAGGTACTCTCCTTATTGACGATTCATCTTCATGCAGAGGCCAGACTCAAAATATCGATTTGGCTGAAAGCGAAACCCATTCTTTTGATGGTTTAACATGGAACCTTCAACTTGAAGATGGCGTGTTTGTAGAGCCAGGAATCTATACCGTGTCTGCCTATCACTCTGCCACCCAATCGATTGCTTCGAAAGTCATTCAAGTCCAAACGCCAGTCGAAGTATCACTTGAACTTGACTTAATTCTTGAACTCAGTAGCCGATTAAACGAAATCAAACAGGACGAGGAAATCGTTCTCGGCCTGACACTCAGCAATCCTACAAACCAAGTCATTACCTTCCCACAGAATGCTGGTTGCCTCATCGAATTGAATATTAATTCTGTAATTTCTTTGGGTATGCCTTGTTTTGCAAGTTTTTCTTATCTCCAACCGTATGAACAAACCTCACTTGGGCATGTTTTACTTGAAGATGGTTCGTTAAATCAAGGCCTAAACCTTGTCCAGGCAAGCTTCCCTTCGCAATACCTAATGGAATCAATATCATTTACATTGGATGGATCAGAAGTGATCGACACCTCGCTGCAAAATATTCTATCGGCCGATGTTCTTCATCAAAACAGTGAAAAAATCCTCTACTCACAAGGAGATATTCTCGAATCAACTCTTCTTCTTACAAATATGGGAGTCGAAACAGTACCACTTCAATTTACCAACTCTTGCCGCGCTGAAATATGGATTTTGGATGACGGAGGGGACGTTGTGTTTGACAGTCGAATGTTGAAAAACTGTAATGCGTTAGAACTCGATTATATTCTCGAATCAAATGGGCAAGTGCAATTTACATTACCGGATTGGACCTTCACAGACCTTGAAGGCTGCGATGTTGCATCTGGAGAATACACGCTCGTAGCAGAAATTCCGGAATTTCATCTGTCGAGTATTCAGAGTATTCAATATCAACACAACACACCATCGAAATGCAAATCCCCTCTTCAAATCGAATTGAATCCAGAGGTTTTCCCAATCGATACAGGGTTTAACCTTAATCTTGAAATCAGTACCCTCAATGAAGATGTAGACTTACGTTGGATTGGACCTTGCGCTGTGATGATTTCAATCATTGATTTATCAACGGTAGAAGAAGTCTATTCACAAGCATCAATGTGTGACTACTACGATGGTCGCCATTTCGTTCTTCCCTCAGGTGACAATGTCACACCCTTTGTCTTCGAAATCGGCATGATCAATATGGTTGATATGGAATTGCAACCACTTCCTGAAGGTCAATATCAAATGGTTTTGGATCTGGAAACAAATCCACAGACCCGAGCAGGTTTCGTCTTTTCGTGGCCATTTGCTGATGAACAAACAACAATGCAACAGTCGGTAGAGGTTGTTACTGAACCGAAATCTCGCCTTATCAGCGGAACTTGGTCAGGATTACAAACTGAACAAGGAACATGTTGGATGTTTGAATCAATCGACGAAGGCCAACTCTTACTTTCAAGCGCAACTCTTGGGCAATGGCTTCCACAACAAGGCTTGAGCGGTACCTACGAAGTCATCGATGCACCTGCCCATCCGGCTTGTGAAGACTTCCAAGCACAGTCATTCCAAGTACGTGGCGTCGAGATTGAATCACAACTCGAAACATCAAAACCTCTCCCTGAACAATCTGAATCCGAAGAGGAATTGAATGTTCAAGAGCAGGCTGTATCCTTCGTCCCCTCCGTTATAGTCGTGGTCACGACTGGCTCTCTTCTGTCTCTTTTGTTCACCTTCGTACTGGGTAATGAATCGCTTCGAATTCCCACGACAGCTGCTGGATTGTGGTTCATGGGTCTACTTGGTCGAACGCATGAAACAACCGATGGCCGTTACCAAAGAGGACGATTGATGGGGTATCTGACGGCAAACCCAGGATGCCACTTCCGCGCCCTCATGGCAGCTCTTGACATGAGCAACGGACAAATAACTCACCATTTACGTATTCTCGAATCTGAAGAAGGTATTTGGCGTAGGAAAGATGGCCGTTTGATGCGCTACTACCCACTTACCAACTCACTTTATCCGAGTATGAATGAGGACGATTTACCAGTTCCACCTCTTTCACCAGATCCAAATAGCCTACAAGGTAAGATTCTCTCTCTCCTCGACCAAGATGGGCCGTTGGGCGAATTCCCAACACAAGCCGAATTAGCAGTACGTTTGGAAAAGAGCCAACAACTCGTTTCGCACCATCTGCGTACATTGCAGAAGTTTGGTTTAGTTGAGAAAAGAAAGATGGGTCTTAAGAACCGCTACAAGTTAACACGTGAAGCGATTTTCCTCTTAGAAACGAATACCGATTTCACTCGTGAAGATTAACTTCTCGAACGATTCCTTGGTGTTCAATAGCCCATTCGATTTCAGCCCAACCTTGTTCCTTCGCAAGTTCAGTCACTGCTTTCCGGTCGTATCCAGCATTCAGAACTATACCGACAACGCCTCCAGCCCCGGCACCCATTACTTTCCAAGCCATGACCGACTCACCAAATTGTAAAGGTTCGAGACACTTTTCAAAGGGCTCATTAAACTCCTTGCCGAGTAAATTGACGCTCCTACCTGCTCGATGCAGGCTGCGTGTGAAATATTCTGGCGATTCACTTTGAATTGCTTCAAGCATCTCTTGAGCCATGTGACGAATCCTTTCAAGACCGTCTTTGATACCTTGATCTCCCCGACTGTACTTTCTCCAGACTTCTTGATGAAGGTCACCAGATACATGCGAAATACCACTGTCAAAAAGTAAAAGATTCTTTTCAATCCAAGACATAAATTCTGAAGATGGATTCATCTGGGTCGATGCCACAGTATCACCATCGAACTGGAGATGTTGAATTCCGCCCAGAGCGCTTGCCCATTGGTCTTGCCGCCCCCCAGTATTCCCGAGTAATGCTTCAAACTGGAAAGCGAGTTCTGCAATTTCTTCGGGAGTTCTCCCCTCTCCTGAAATTGCTGCTAGAAGAGCTACATTCATTGCCCCCGATGTACCAAGTCCTGAGCCAACCGGGACATCTGAACTGTATTGAACGGTAATTTTCCGATCATCATCAATATGCATTTCAGCGGTGATATACCGATTGATGGCAATGTTGATCACTTCACCTACATGGTCTGAACAATACGCAGGAACATCGGTCCAACCTCCCGCAAGGTCGATTCGAACCGGAACTCGTACGGTGACAGTCTTGGCCATGAATACCCGATAATTTCCACCCTCATGAAGAGTGGCATTCAAGTCAAATGGTTGATACGGATGTTTGTCTCGCAAGACATTTGGTGTCAATATGGCCAAAGAATACACCCCCGTCGACGAAGTTGCATGGCAACAGAAGTGGGTGGAAGCCAAAGTTTTTGAAAGCCAACTTCGTACCGATCGTCCAAAATTCTACTGTTTGGAAATGTATCCTTACCCGTCTGGTAAAATGCATATGGGTCACGTTCGAAATTATTCCATTGGAGATGCTGTCGCTCGATACAAGCGAATGATGGGATTCGATGTGTTGTATCCGATTGGTTTTGACTCATTTGGAATGCCTGCTGAAAATGCCGCTATGGATGAAGGAGGCCACCCCTATGAGATTACTGAACGGAATATGGCTTCAATAACAAAGCAAATCAAGCGGATGGGATTTTCATATGACTGGAAGCGGCAGGTGAAGAGCCATGACCCGCGCTACTACAAATGGAATCAATACTTTTTCACTCAATTCTTTGAAAAGGGTCTTGCCTACCGAGAACATGCTCCAGTCAATTGGTGTGGCCAGTGCGAAACTGTTCTGGCCAATGAGCAAGTCAAAGCAGGTCGATGCTGGCGTTGTAATGGGCCAGTCACTCAAAAAGAGATGAAACAATGGTTCCTTGATATCAATAAATATGCTCAGGAACTTGTCGACGGGTTGGACACCATTTCTTTCCCTGAGAATGTCAAATCCTTACAACGCGATTGGCTTGGCCGCTCAGAAGGCGCTCAGATCACTTTCAAAGTAGCAGACTCTGATGCTATAATTGAGGTATTTACGACCAGACCTGACACCTTGTTTGGCTCAACATTCGTCACACTCGCTCCAGAACATCCAATGGCTGAAGAACTCGTCAAAGGTACAGAATTTGAACCTGCGTGGCAAGAACTCTACGACGAAGTGTCCGTTCTAACTGAATTTGACCGTATTCGAAACATGAAGAAGAAAAAAGGTGTACCATCTGGGCACTTTGCGCTCCATCCTTTAACGGGTGAAAAAATTCCAATTTGGATTGGTAATTTCGTAATTGCTTCATATGGTACTGGTGCGGTAATGGCAGTCCCAGGCCACGACGAGCGTGACTTTGATTTCGCTCAAACCTTCGATATTCCCGTCAAACGGGTTTTGGTCATGAAAGAAGGCGGAGACCCAGAAGCTTCGCTCGACTCTGCAGAAACTGACTACGGTTGGATGGTCAACTCTCCAATCGAAGGTTTTGATGGCTTGTATGGCGAAGCAGCAAAAACTGCAATCGCCGAAGCATTGGAATCAAAGGGACTTGGCAAACAAACCATAAATTGGAAAATTCGACCTTGGCTTGTTTCCCGGCAACGATACTGGGGGACTCCAATTCCAATGATTCATTGTGATGATTGTGGCGTTGTAGCGGTTCCACAACACGATTTACCTGTCGAATTACCGACCGATATTGAATTCGGTCAGGGGAACCCTCTGGAAACATCGGAAACTTTCCTCAATGTTGATTGCCCAAATTGCGGTAAAGGCGCTCGACGTGAAACCGATACAATGGATACCTTTGTCGATTCGTCATGGTATTTCATGCGTTATACGGACCCTCTCAACGACGAGATGTGTTTCGACCCTGAACTCATGAACCACTTCATGAATGTTGACTTCTATTGTGGTGGTATTGAGCACGCTCAAATGCATCTTATTTACGCTCGCTTCTACACAAAAGCTCTTCGAGATTTGGGCTTGCATTCAATTGATGAGCCGTTCAATGAATTACTGTGTCAAGGCATGGTGAATGCTCCAGCGCCATGGTGTGAATCATGCCAATTGACTCTTTCAGTTGCCCATACAGGCTCACCATGTCCTCATTGCCAATCACCTTTGTCGGAACGCTCTGCTAAAATGAGTAAATCACTTGGTAACACCGTTTCTCCTGAAAACATGATCGAAAAATACGGCGCAGACACCGTTCGTTTATTCATTCTCTTTTCAGCGAATCCAACCGCAGGAATGGATTGGTCAGATTCAGCAATTGCTTCAAATCATCGCGTCATAATGCAGATGGCAACCATGCCAGATCGCCTCCTTGAATGGAATGGAAGCGCTTCCTCAATGGATACATGGATGCTTGGTCGTTTGAAACAACGATGTGAAGAGTTCCAACTGTCAATGGATAATTTCGATTTACGACGGGCTGTTGAGATCTCACACTATGAACTCATCAAAGATATCAATTGGTATGTGCGGAGAGGTGGTGAGAATTCACAGCTCGGTTTGCAGATTCTGAAATCTTGGACGCACCTTGTCTCGGTGTCAACACCTCACTTAGCCGAGGAATGGTGGCAAACTATTGGTATGGAAGGGCTCGTTTGTGGAACTGAAATGGAACAACTTCCTTCAATCACCATATCCGAACAAACCGCTTTGGACTGTGAAACTTTACTACGCAGTGTGCTCGATTCAGCGCGACGGATCAAAGATGTTGCAGAGAGGCACCTTGACGGGCCTGCTCAATCTGCGACCATCGTCGTATCACCTACTTGGAAACGGGTTATGGCAGTTGAAGCGCTCGAATATCTCGAGCAAGGTGGTAGCCCGAAAAAATTCGTAGCCCACCTGTCACAAATGGACATCGCTCAAGGAGATCGCAAAGGCGAAATTATTGGCTATTGGGGTAAAAAGATGTTACCACAGGTCTTCAAGTGGGATGATGCTTCTCGAATACTTTTGCGCAGCACTCTTGATGAGGTCGAAGCCCTATCTGCTCGAGCATCCTTCATCGCTGAAGAACTCGGTCTTGAATCAGTTCATGTTGTTCTCGGCGAATCACCAGAAGATGATACCGGGCGTGCAGGTGGTTCACTTCCACTTGCACCAGCGATTGTCTACGCTTAATCAGCGCTTTTGCCATTCGGTTCCGGTCCACCAGAAGTTTGTACCATCATCCATGGCTCTCCAGGTGTAGCCTGCTTCATCAGTCCATTGTCGCAGGACCGTTGGTTCTGCAACTGCTACTGGCTGTTGAACAACAGGTTGTTGAACAACAGGCTGTTGATATGATTGTTGAACAGGTTGTTGATATGATTGCTGAGCAGGTTGAACTTGAGTTGGCATTGCTTGGTGCGTGAACTCCTTTGAAGGTACATCTTGGTCCTCATTTCCTCGCTTGCGCAGGAACAGTACTGCTCCAACACCGGCGATGAGAAGAACACCAACAACCGCAAGGATCGTCATCATTTGCTTCTGGGCAGCATCATCTTCTGCGGCTTGTTCAGCGGCTAGGGTTTCTGCAATCAGTTGAGCATTATCTCCAGTTCCATCGCCATCGGAATCGAGCGATTCAGTCGCATCTTGTGGGAATGCATCAGCATTGTCGCCAACACTGTCATTATCAGAATCGAGTGATTCAGTCGCATCTTGAGGGAATACGTCTGAATTATCTCCGACTCCATCCATATCCGAATCCATAGTTTCAGTCGCATCTTGAGGGAATGCATCGGCATTGTCTCCAACACCATCCATATCAGAATCCATGGTTTCAGAAGCATCTTGTGGGAACACATCAGCATTGTCCCCTACTGTATCATTGTCAGAGTCGAGTGTCTCATTAGCATCCTGTGGGAATACATCAGCATTATCTCCTACTGTATCATTGTCTGAGTCGAGAGTCTCATTAGCATCTTGTGGGAATGCATCGGCGTTATCTCCGACTTCATCCATGTCTGAATCGAGGGTTTCAGTTGCATCTTGCGGGAATACGTCAGCATTGTCGCCGACTCCATCCATGTCCGAATCGAGGGTTTCAGTTGCATCTTGCGGGAATGCATCGGCGTTATCTCCAACTCCATCCATATCAGAGTCCAAGGTTTCAGTCGCATCTTGAGGGAATGCATCTCCATTATCTCCAGTACCATCACTGTCACTGTCTATGGTTTCAGTCGCATCTTGAGGGAATACATCGGCATTATTTCCAACTCCATCGCCGTCAGAATCGAGTGTTTCAGAAGAATCAGATGGGAATGCATCTCCATTGTCTCCAGTCCCATCACTATCGGTGTCGGTGGTTTCGGAAGGGTCATTTGGGAACACATCGGCATTGTCTCCAACGCCATCCATGTCCGAATCCATGGTTTCTGAAGAATCATTTGGGAATGCATCTCCGTTGTCTCCAGTACCATCATTGTCACTGTCGATGGTTTCTGAAGCGTCATTTGGGAACACATCGGCATTATCTCCGACTCCATCACTATCGGTGTCGGTTGTTTCCGAAGGGTCTTGCGGGAATGCGTCATCGAGGTCCATGGTTCCATCACCGTCAGAATCAACATCAACGATCACAGCGTTATCAGGGCAAATTTCAGTCGCACCCAAGTCTTTTCCATCATTTGGAGTCACTGATACGGTCCATGTTTCACCTACGGAGGTAGCAGTTGCTGGCAACATCTGCATGTCGTTATATGCAGGTACGACGACTCCATTCTTTGACCAGCGGATTTGTGAATCTACTTCGGAATCACCATCAGCATCATCGAATATGTATGAGAACATAATTTCTTCATCGACGGGCGTATCTCCTCCTGGTAAAATCATCAAATTTGAAGCAGAAGGAGGTTGGTTTGGTGTGATGGATTCAATAATTGTGGCCGATGTTGTGTCCCATGTATCACCTGAATTCTGGGAATTCCCATTTGCTTGAAGAACTGCGAGTGCCATGTTGACTGAACCGCTTCCTGAACTTGGAGCCGTCCAATCCATTGTCCAACTGAGAGCGCCGGAGCCAGAGTGTGTTGCACTTAGCCCTGCAAATTGAACCAGAGTTCCTGCATTTGAAAAAGACCCTTTATCGACTTGTAATGAAAAACCACCAACAAAGGCTTGAGTTCCACCAGTAGCGTCAATGGTGATTGAATAAACACTCCCTGGAGTATAACTGGTGGGGAAATTATGATTCGCTGTAATTCCATTTGCTCCGTTACTATGGCATGTGCATCCAGTAGTTGCTTGGTTTTGCTTTCCAGTTGAAGAACCTTCGATCGACGGAGCAGCAGCAAGGAGCACAAGTAAGACTGAAGCAAGAAGTACTCGAATGATAGGCGACATAGTTCCACTGAACGAATGTTCGCTTATATGTTGAATGGTGTTTTGCTTTTACAAAATCGAAAGTATCGCCAAAGACATAATATCAACTTTATTCTTCTTCAGTACTTGGTGATATATCAATTTCAGGGAAATCCTTTGGTCGCGGAGGTGGTTGTGAAGAGGTTTCAGTTCCCAGTTGATTTGTTCTAAAAGTCACAAAAACCGCTCCACCAAGGAGTAATGCTGCGAAGAAATACAAAATGGAAGACATGCTAACTCCATCTTTGGAAGATGCCCCATCGGTGGCAGAATTGTCTGAGGCAATATGGCAACCTCCCAAATCGACATTCTTACCAGCTTCAGTATTTTGACACAAATCAATCGCATTCGGAATTCCATCGAGGTCGTCATCAAGCTGATATTGACTGCATCCAGTAATTCCAACTTGTCGCCCAAGAGCCGTCCGAAGGCATAAATCATTGGCATCAAGTACTCCATCTCCATCGTCATCAGGGTCTTCAACACTATCGATGCAGCCATCTCCATCAAAATCTTGTCCTGGTGCAGCTGGCCCAATGAGACCAGTCTGACAATTATCTATTGCATCAGGTACACCATCAGCATCATCATCCTCATCTTCATTAAAATCGCGACACCCATCGCCGTCGTAATCGGGTATGGAGGTGTTCGAAGCCCAGCGGACTTCTCCCCGTGGACATGAATCATCTGCGTCTCCTACACCGTCCTCGTCGTCATCGAAATCAGTCAGAGAATCATGACATCCATCTTGATCATGGTCGTTGATATACGTGGAAGTCCAACCCGTGGAATCACCTAAACAATTATCAGTTGGATTGGCAACTCCGTCCCCGTCTTCATCAATGTCGCATACATCTCCAATGTTATCGCTATCTAAATCCAGTTGTTCGGGGTTTGCTTCATTGGGACAGTTATCCATTTGATCAACCCAACCATCGTTATCGGTGTCGATATCTGCACATCCATCACCTTCAGCATCTTCTTCAGGAGTAGAAATCCAACCAACTGGTCCCAACGGACATAAGTCATTTTGGTCAAATACAGTATCTTCATCATCATCATAATCTTCTGTTGCATCGTTGCATCCATCTTTATCATGGTCAGTTGAAGCTTCTGAAAACCAATTCGCATCTCCTCGTGGGCAATCATCGTTCTCATCGAAGATGCCATCATTGTCATCATCTTCATCGCAAACATCGCCACGAAGGTCATTATCGAGATTCGTTTGATCAGCATTCGAAATCCGTGCACAATTATCTTCTCCATCCAGTACTCCGTCGTTATCGAAGTCCGTTTGGTACAGCCAAACACCTACATCGTAGCTTCCTTCACTGGAAGTTGAAGTTAAACTCGCCCCAAATGTATCTGAGAATACGAAGGAGAGCAATGGCGAGCCATCAATTCCGAGCGAAAGGCTGGTAGGTTCATCATTTCCATCGCCACCTGCTTGAACGACCCATCCCCATGAGCCATTTGTGAGTAATTCGGCCAAGAAAACATCATTATACGAATTGTCGTTGACGCCGTCTAAATCCTGTAAAATGTATTCACCGAGAGTTAATTCTGCCGAACTGCTTCCAGCAATATAGGTGCTGCCTTGTTGAGAATGTATCACTGATGTGACGCGATCTATGCCTGAGCCACCTGCATGGTTAAGGTCTACCCAACCACCTGTTGGAGATACTTCGCTAATGAAGAAATCTACGTTGTTCGATTGTGAGGTAAACATGGATCCGAAGGAAGCATTGCCTGAGAATTCACCGACGACATGAATCCCTGAAGTGATTTTACCATCACAATCCCATACTCTTTCTGCTCCAACTCCTCCAGCAGAAATCGCCCAATTCCAACCGAATTCAGAAAAACTAGCTACGGATATATCTGTCGAACCAAAAGCATCGATGTCATATCCTTCAATATGGATTGCACCTCTATGAGTGATTGCTACATACATTTGCCCCGTCCCATCCATGCACAGAGCGCCACTGTTTTCGATTCCGTAATCAGATTCCGCCGTTCTATGTGAAAGAACTTGACCGTTTTCATCATATGTGGCAATAAGTAAATTCGGTACATCTGCCCCTGCAATCTCACTTCCATTAAATTGCAAAACCCCTTGGAAGAGTACCCCGAAATGAATTTCATTTGATGTTGAAACCATCACGTCCAGAACTGACAGTTCATTTGGGTCTTGAATTTGAGTTGACCACAACCATGAACCGTTCGAATCAAGACGTGCGAGAAAGACGTTTCCTCCATCGGCGTCATCTGTTTTTTGTAATGGCATAAGGTCTCCGAGACCAAGTTGACATTGGGCATCATCACTGTTCAAGCAATAGTTACCAGCAACAACAAGGTCGCCATTTGGCATTAGCGCGATTCCATCAATGGTATCAAAACCCGTTGATCCGCCATTTATTGCTGAATTTACGCTTCCATTTTCGTCAATCCATACGATAAAGAAATCAAAATCTTCGCTTCCTCCAATTGCTCCAATAGGGTCTGCGGAGTTAGGGAATCGGAGATTTCCTTGGAACCAACCTGCTGACACCGTCGTTCCATTTTCGTAAACCAAACTGTCAACAAGATAATCCATCAAAGGCCCACCGAATGGTGAAACCCATCCCAGCGCAGTTGTATTATTTCCGTCAACAGCAGAGATGGTGTTTATTTCATCTGACAGATGTCTTTCGTCGATTGGTATCGAAGAGAGACTTCCCAGTACAAGCAAAGCCACCAATACTTTGCAAATATTACTTCTGCGCATAGATGACGGACGCTGTTACAGCATTTGAAACCGTGTGCTTTTTGTCCCACAACTTCATGATGCGTTTCTCAGTGGAGAAGGCATGGATACTCCCCAAGGCGTCTGGCGACACGCTCTTGAGCCTCTTCAGTCCATACAGGCTGGTGAAAACTTGCTAAATCTGGATACGTGGCCTTCTTGGAACAGTTCGGCTCAAAGGGTTCTCTCATCGACTACAGGTCTACTTTTAGAAGGCCAACGATTTGATTTACATCGCATTGAACGTCAGCGATTAATCGAAGAATTATGGCTTGTTAAAATAATTCGAACTGGAAAAAACCCCGACTTTAGAGAAATTGAGTTTGAATGGTTAGGGCAACAACGAGAAGGAAAAACAGTTGGAACAGCCCTGAACTCATTACGAATGTCGATCACAGTATTGTGTGAAGAAGAAGGAGGTGTGGAGATCGCTGCATGGTGGAATATCCCTTGGTGGGCGAGACTCTTCCGTGGGCGCGTCAATGCGCAAGCCAAATCCTTTGCAACTCAATGGCTCAATGACCTTGTGACCAAAGGAGTTTCGCCGTATGGTGAATCTCAACCCTTTTCCTTTACAATCCTCGAAGGCGAGGATTCAAAGACGGTCGGCGACGACGATGTTTGATGAGCCAACCTAGCCGAGGAAAAAAACCTCATTCTCGGAACAACCGCGGAGGCAATCGAGAAAGCCGTCCGCGACGGTATGGTAGCACAGCCAAAAAAACTCTTGAGGAGCGCAATGCTACGGTTATCGAGGAAATGGAAACACAAGCACGGGGACGGTTTGACAAAAAACCAACACCTATGGGTTTTCCAGAGGATTTGGTAGAACCAAAGACATTCAAGTTTGAATGGGATATCTCTCCCGTTCCACTAAAAGATGAAGAAGCCATGGCTGATAAAGTGATGCGAAAGGGTGAATTTGGTTGGTTAGAAGACGAACGCGTCGATGAAATAGCCGTCATCGCTAAAGATTACAAAATGACCCTTGAACAAGCTCTCTCTCTTCGTTCTGCTCTTCTACAACAAAAAACAGTCTACGGGCATGGACGACTTCGCTCTCAGGGTCAAACGATGTTACGGCTCTACAAAGAAGGCGTGAGTGTTGTTGATTTGTCAACTCGATTTGATTTCCCACCCATGAATATTTTCCGCATCATTCTCACTGAAATGCGCTGGTCAAAATCGAAAATCAAGGAAAGCTTGCGCCAACCTAGCCGATTAAGCGAGCGTGAAAGAACTGAGTTCGAAGCCGCTGAGGCAGCCGATAGAGTCTCAAATGTCGACCAAGGAGAATCCCAAGAGCGAGCAGATTTATTTGAGGACATTTTAGCAGATTGGTTCGAAGAACAAGGTGTTCGATTACGCCGCCAACCCGAAATGGTGAAGGAACAAAAACAAGATTTGGGCCGACCTGTTCGGACCCCAGATTTACTTTTCCTTGATCACGTAGAAATCAATGGCAAGCCAGTGGCATGGATTGATGCCAAACATTTCTATGGAGCCGATGTCGAATTCCAACGTAAGAAAATGGCGAAACAAATGGCGCGCTATATCGAGGAATGGGGGAGCGGTGCTGTTGTTTACAGGCATGGCTTCTCTCAAAACCTCTTCATGCCAGGTTGTACATTACTCGATGCAAATGTCTTAGATTTAAGCAAATTGGGCTCAGGCGAGTAATCATTCGGTTCTTGTTTCTCGAACGCCAAGTCCGATCGCTCGTAATGCATCAGCGATACTCTCCAATTCGCCCTGTACCAGAGGACTATCCAACCGTCTTGGCAATATTGCCAGTGACACGCCAAGCATGCATAACCGAACATTTACCCGAGATTGGAGGTCGAGGATTAAAATCTCCTTTTGGACAGATGAGAGAAGTTTTTTACGTGCTTGTTCTTCAAGTAATCCTGAACTTTCGGCAAATTTCCTTGATTCAAGCATCAGGTCTGCCCATCGTTCAAATGTCCAATCCTTCAATCGTAAACGAGACACTGAACGCTCTCCGGCTTTAGAAATTGAACGTTGCCAATCGACATCATCAATATATTCTGAAGTGTGTCGACTTTCTTCAGGCATCCAAGTGACGAGAATTGGTTGACTGGTCGTAAAACTGACAACCTCTCCACCTGAACCCGGCGCCCCTGGCTCCAAGCGTAATTCAACTCCCTTGGCGGAAATCCCAAGGACATCTCCAAGACCAGACCCATGCATTCTTTCTATTCGGTGAGCGATACGAAAGTATTGTTCTTCAGTCCCTTTTTTGGTGAGCATCCGAAATGCTCGTGCAACTGCTACTAATCCTGCAGCAGACATTCCAAAGCCCTGGCTCGTAGGCAATTCTAATTCAACCCGAATATGGTAGGAATCTTCTCGTTTGAGTAAACGAACAATTCTTAATTCTTCGACAAGGTCGATGTAAATTTGTTTGGAATCAAGCATTTCTGATCCATCCATTCCAACAACATCGATTTCAATACCACCGTCATCGATTGGCCCTGCTGGCGTATCTAACTGTGACCCTGAAGACAACTTCGCCTCAATTTCAGGTTGATTTGAAGAGAGGTATGTTACTGTGGCTTCGACACCATCTACCAGATTTAATCCTGCTCCACGGCTGCCCTGTAAGCGTGCAAGATGGGATTCTTTCCAAATTGAAAACAAGAGCGTAATATGTCCGCCACATCGTTCAGTTACCATGGTGGTCAAACGAACCATCGGGTGAAGAGTCATGAACTCTCGCCCGATATCACTCTTGCACTTGCTTCCTTTCTCGAATCTCTTGCGAAATTGCACGCATTTCATCGTCAATGAGATTCTGTCTTTCTTCTAAAGAGTATGCTGAACCTTGTAATTCATCTTCAATGCACGCGAAGTGATGAGATAAGTTTCGTATTTCAATTGGAATCTGAGCATACACTTCATGTTCATCATCATCTAATGAAATACCTGTTGAAAAATAACCCGAGATCCATTGATGTTCCTCAGAGTCATGCGCTAAAAACATCTCCAATAATGGGATAGATTTGGCTAACTTTCTATCATTGCGAAGCGCTAGAATCATCGAACTCAAACGGTCACCAAGTGGTAAATCACCCTCTCCTCTCTGTGTGCCGATACAGAGCGAACACCAGAGGTCTTGTGCCTGAGGTTCGGTGAATTGTGAAACTGTTCCCCTGACTTCAAATGCATGTATTTCGACAAGCTCATTTTCACCTAAAGCGACCATTCCGCAAATCTGGTACATCCGTTTTGATTCCCCTTTGAGAGTGATTTCAAACGTCACATGCTCAAAATTGTAACTTTTGTTTTCACCTTGTGCGCTTTCAACGGCCACCCAATCAAGACCTGAGCAAATGTTGTCAAGCCATTCCATTGCTCTTCTTTCTTGAGGGTAAAGCGAAGAAATTTTTTTGAGTGGCGTCATGCTTATTTTTCAATCGACCGTTTATCAAGTCTAATTCAAATTTTCAAGCGAAGTGTTTTGAGTCACGGCGCTCTCAAAGGATTCATGACCCTCAATATCGGAGATACAGCCCCAGCTTTTGAACTGCAAAATTCGAATGAATCTCAGGGACTTTCGATCATGGCTCTTGAGGATTCTCGTCGAGTAAATGGACTTATTGTCGTCTTTGAGTGCAATCATTGCCCCTATGTAATCGGCAGCATCTCACGTCTTGAAAAGATGGCAGGGAAAGCCAACGGCCTTGATATTGGTTTTGTTGGAATTAATTCAAATGACCCGACCGCCTACCCAAATGACTCGTTTGAACATATGCAAAACCGGGCTGAGGGAATGTCGTACCCGTACCTTCACGATGCAAACCAAGATGTTGCACATGCGTATGATGCCAAAAGGACTCCAGAATTTTTTCTCTTCAACAACGATCTCAAATTGGTCTACAAAGGTCGAATGGATGACTCTCCACAAGACCCTACACGAGTTCAGATGACCGAATTAGATGATGCAATGCAAGCCATGCTTGCCGGAGTCGCCCCAGAGATAACGGTCACAGAATCGATTGGTTGCTCTGTTAAATGGAAGATGTGAGGTCATGTCTGGTTGCCGTCGACAATGTGATTGGGACAAAAATCTCGTCTGCAGGAGTTGTGGAATCGATTACAGTCTTCCCGATGATAATGTCAAGAAAGAAGTTGCTACTCCTCCAGCTGAAGAAGAATGATCAGTATTGTTCAAGAACTAACTCAGTCGTCGTGGAAGCAATTTCGTTCGGTGCAGCAAGCCACATTTTGTCGAGCAGTGTTCGCAAGGACATGGTATCATCGACGTGAACCAGTGCGACCAAGTCAGCACTTCCAGAGACTTCGTAAATAATTTCGATTCCATCCCATCCAGTCACTTCAGAAGCGAATGAACCAATTTCGGCACCTGGTGACACTTTGATACGAACAAGAGCAGTTAATCCAACGCCTCCTTCACGAACAGTGTAGCCTCGGATGGTCCCATCCTCTTCCATTTTACGAACATGTGTACGCACAGTTCGTTCCGATGCACCGACTTCTTTTGCGAGTTCCACATAGGACATCCGTCCATTGGTTCGAAGCTGGGCAAGAATAGCGCGGTCGATTTCTGAAACACGAGGCATGATACATCCTACGGTTTAGAGTATATCAAACCACCTTCATGCCTTTTTACGGCATTGGCAAGTTGGATACTTCCGGAATATGGAAGTAATTGTCATAAATGTCCAAAAACGGTCGAATGTGAAGTTTCTCCGTTTCATTGAAAGGGCGCCGTTGATTGGGGTGAAATGGGGAAGTCAATGTCAGGACATATCACCGGTCTCGATGCTCGAATGATTCTCGACAGTCGTGGAAATCCAACCGTCGAAGTCGATTGCTATGTTGATGGAAATCTTCTCGGTCGTGCCGCTGTTCCCTCTGGTGCTTCAACAGGCGCATACGAATCACTCGAAATGCGTGATGGAGATGCCACCAAGTATCTTGGAAAAGGCGTATCCCGTGCAGTCAATAACGTGACCGAGCGAATTGAAGAGGCTCTTCTAGGAATGCCGGTCGATGAACAACGTATTCTTGACGAATTAATGATTGAATTGGACGGAACTCCAAACAAAGCAGAACTTGGAGCAAACGCCATGCTCGGAGCATCTCTTGCCTGCCTCCATGCTGGAGCAGCCTCTCATGAGTTGCCGCTTTGGAAATATATTGGAGGAGTTGCTGGTGGATTAATGCCTGTTCCGATGCTGAATATTCTCAACGGTGGAGCACATGCTGCAACCAACGTTGATGTTCAAGAATTCATGGTTATGCCGCATGGTTTTGACACCTTTGAAGAAGGACTCCGAGCAGGTGTGGAAACCTATCACGCACTCAAAAAAGAACTGAAAGCAGATGGATTGCTCGGCGGAGTTGGAGATGAAGGAGGATTTGCCCCGAACCTACCTGCGAACGAAGAAGGACTCAAGTACATGGTTCGAGCGATTGAAAGCGCAGGATATTCAGTTGATGAAATGGGTATTGCTTTAGATGTTGCAGCCACTGAATTCCACAAAGAAGACGGATATCACATGGACGGAAAAGTTCTGTCGAGTGAAGAACTAGCCAATGTCTATTCTGGTTGGCTTGACGACTATCCTATTCTTTCTATTGAAGATGGGTTTGGCGAAGATGACTGGCGGGGCTGGACGAACTTTACCAAGCGAGAAGGCCATCGCGTACAATCCGTTGGTGATGATTTGTTTGTCACCCAATCTGAACGCTTAGCGCAAGGAATCGAACTTGGTGCTGCTAACGCCATGCTTGTCAAATTAAATCAAGTTGGAACAGTAACGGAAACACTTGAGGCTATGGACCTTGCAACTTCAAACGGATTCAATAACGTCATTTCGCATCGCAGTGGAGAAACTGAAGATGTAACGATTGCCGATCTTGCTGTAGGAACCCGTGCCGGCCAAATAAAAACCGGTGCACCAGCGCGAAGCGACCGAGTGGCCAAGTACAATCAACTGCTTCGTATCGCTGAAGATGTCGATGAATACCGGTCTCCGTTTTGATTGTCAAGCGTAATTTACAGCCCTTTAAGTAGGGGCTGAGAATCGACAACTCCATGAAGCGTATCTTAGCATCCCTCATATTAGCCAGCCTCGTCATGACCACTCTCCCGCTCAACGCAACTGCGGCTGAGACCGATGATATTCCAACGAATGCCGCTGCCACTGGAGTCCATGATTCATTGGTCGCCGCTCTTGCACATGCCGATTTAGTAACGACACTAGAGGGCACCGGCCCATTCACAGTCTTCGCTCCGACCGATGCAGCATTTGCAGCGGCAGGCATCAATCTGGAAGATTTTGACACTGCTGAAGAAAACGCTACACTCAGCGACATACTTCTCTATCACGTTTACTCTGGTGCAGTTGCATCCAGCGATGTTACTGACGGACTGACTGTAAGTATGGTCAACGGTGATGATGCCACTTTCACCGTCGCTACTGACGGAACTGTAATGATTGGTGACGCAACCGTCACGACTGCAGACGT
>CAJJCQ010000058.1 GCA_905182725.1 uncultured Candidatus Poseidoniales archaeon | reverse complement strand
ACCTCAATGGATATGCCAGCGTTTTCAATCGAAGAATTAATTCTCGCTGCACGCAATTGAGAGTATTCTGTCCGGACACCCGTAGGGTGTGGATTGACAAGGCGCTGTATTCATAGGCACACCACCTGTTGGAGAACCATGCTCGCTAAGCGGTTGGTGGCCCTCTGCCTCGCCGCGCTGCTGATTTGTATGATTTCTCCGGTTTCTGCGGACGATACTTTGCAAAGTGCAAATCCCCTTACCGATGGCGTTACGTCGAACGGTTATGTGTGTGATCCGGATTGTGATGCAGGCAACGACCAAACAGATTTTTGGAAGATTGAAGCCAAGAAAGGCGACATCGTTCAAGTCTCTTTTTCCGGTTCGATGAACGGTGCTGCATGGTGGTGCCCAGGTGACGGGTGGACAGGCACCTTCTCTCTGCTTAACGCTCAAGGTAGTACGATTGTAGATACTTCCGCTGACGATAGTGCCTCCTCAAAAGTACTCTCTACAACCGTGAACGCTGCTAGTTTTGTTTATGTTAAAGTCAAGTCTGAAGATTCGTGGTGTAACGATGGGTTTGATTACACACTTACACCTTCGATTGACAAAGCGAATCGAGACACTGATGAAGATGGATTTATCGATAATGAAGATGATTGTGAAGACCTTGTTGGGACTTCTACCAATGACCGAAAAGGTTGTACTGATTCCGATTCCGACGGTTGGTCAGACCCAGATTCAGGATGGGGTCCTCAAAACGGAGCTGACGCATTTGTCAGTGAAGTGACCCAATGGCTCGACAGCGACAACGATGGTTATGGTGATAATCTTCAAGGATTTGAAGGAGACCATTGTCCATTCCGCCGTGGCTATTCCGTTCAAGATCGGTATGGATGCCTTGATTCAGACGGTGATGGATATTCAAATGAAGACCCTGGCGCTTTAGATGGCGTGACTGCATGGTATGCTCACCCAGTTGGATTTGGGGATGCTTTTTCACTCGACCCTACTCAATGGAACGATACTGATGCAGATGGTTTTGGTGACAATTGGGAAGATGGCGATTGGAACCTTTCACGCGCTGGCTGGGGTATTGGGACATGGTTGCAAACCGCTTCAACTCCCGATGCTTGTCCTTTCATGACCGGTACATCAACCGGTGACCGATATGGTTGTACTGATACGGATGCCGATGGCTTTTCTGACGGTGACCTCAATTGGACCAAAGCCAATGGTTCGGATGCTTTCCCTCTTGAACCATCACAATGGCAAGACCGTGACTTTGATGGCTGGGGCGATAACCAAACGGAAGGCGCTCTGCAGGTGGATGATTTCCCCGATAATCCTACTCAATGGGCTGATTCGGATGAAGATGGGTGGGGTGATAATCAATCCTATGGAGCATCTCAAATCGATGATTTCCCCTTTATCGATTCACAATATCGAGACACTGATGGTGATGGTTATGGCGATAACCTCGACGGTTTTGAAGCCGACGTCTGTGTCTTTTCATCGGCAGAAGAAGTTGAATCTCAATGGATTTCCTACTTTGACCGGCTTGGATGTAGAGACGTTGACACCGACGGTTATTCTGACCCGACCAATGATTGGATTGCCCATCCCGATGGATTTGCCGACGCGTTCCCTGATGATGAAAGTCAATGGTATGATACCGATGACGATGGTTATGGTGACAATCTCGAATATTTTGACGGCCAAACTCTCAAATTTGCCTACCGTGGTGACGGTTGCAGGACGACACAAGGAACCTCTACTTTTGACCGATGGGGCTGCCCTGACAGTGATGAAGACGGTTGGTCCGATTCGACAAATTCATGGTTAGCAAGTCCCGGTGGTAAAGGCGATGCTTGGCCTATGGACCCCACGCAATGGCACGACCTTGATGGCGATGGCCGGGGCGATAATCCCCTTGGAACGACTGCAGATGTTTGTCCGAGTCAAGCAGGAACTTCCGTTGGCCCTTCATCTGGAGGTGACCGCTGGGGTTGCCCAGATACCGACGGAGATGGTTGGTCCGATCTCGGCGATTCATTCATCCACGAACCGACACAGTCTCGCGACACAGATGGTGATGGATTTGGAGATTCAAAAGATGGCAACCAAGGTGATGCTTGTCCTGAAGTCCGTGGCACTTCGATTCTTGATCGGCTCGGCTGCCGTGATACCGATGGTGATGGCTGGTCAGACCCAACCGAGAGTTGGCAAGCCCATCCTTACGGTTCAGCGGATTCGTTTCCCACAGAATCCCTTCAATGGCGCGACACAGATGGTGATGGTTTCGGGGATGTGCCTTTAGGAGCACTTCGAGATGATTGTCCAGAAGTTTCGGGAATCTCTACACGAGATACACAAGGTTGTACTGATTCCAATGGTGATGGTTGGTCAGATTCATACGGTGAGTTTTCAGCAGCAGTTGCCATTTTGGGAGAAGACCCAGCTGCCTCATGGTTGACCTATCTGGTGATTGGATTTGGTTTCATTTTCGGTGCAACCTTAGCCCTTATCGTTCGCAAGGGCCGAGATACTGAATTCCTTCAAGAGGAATTATTTGAATCAAAAGATACAGCCAACTTAGATGCTCTGACAATGGATCAATTACCAGAAGGTATGATTCCATTAGAACACCTTCCACCTCTTCCAATTCCTGCTGGAATGGTGCCTCAACAACCTCTCCCAGAGCAAGGAGGTGACGAACATGCGTGAATCTTCACGGATATTGCCGTTCCTTCTCGTTTCACTTTTGTTTGGTTGCATTGTGTTCCCTCTTGGACTTGTTCAAGACGTTCAAGCAGAATCCTCTGCAGTTGAAGACGCCCTTGCTGCTGAAGGTTTGACATTAGTAGCCTTGCGAAATGATACCATGGATATGAATCAAGACGGCGAACCTGATGCCATACGGTTGGTCGTTATTCTCAACTCTTCTTCTGATTGGACCGAAATTGAATTGCGATTGTATGGGATCCACAAAGATAAGGAAGTACTACAAGAACAATACATGGCGTTTACTGGTCAATCAAATGCTAGTTTAGTCTATGATGCATGGTCGGAAGGTGAACATGCTCTTCGACTTGATTTCATCAATCAAGATGGGAGTAAAATTACCACACTTCAACTACCATCTTATGTTCTCAAGCCCGCTTTGAAGACTCCACAGATAACGCTCGAATTAAATGCACCAGACAGGATTGAAACCGGGGATGATTGCTCTATTGACCGTGTTTTTGCCGATGAAACGGGGCCTCGATATGATGCATTAGGAATTCGAACTTTTTCTGGTGCTCCTTTCACAGTTCTTGACAACCAGACTCTTTTGGACTGTTCACACTGGCCTGCTGGCGAATATACTCTGAAAGAAGCCTATCGTAATGGTTTAGGTCAAACTGCGGAATATTGGCTTAATATTTCCATTCATAATCGGCCTGCTCCAACCTTCGCAATGACGGTAATTGGTAACGGGAATGTTACAGATAATCCATGTGAAATTACGATGGTTCCAAACATGGATGGGGTTGATTTTTCAACCTTTGAAAAGATTTGGACCATTCAAGGCACCGTACTCCCAGGCAACCGTAGCACGACGTATGATTGCACAATTCTACCCGCTGGTGTGCACTTGATTACATTGGAAGTCATCAATAATGAACAAATTCGAACGGTTCACGGAATCAATCTTGTCCGGCTTCCAGGGCTGACTCTCTCTGAAGATGAAGCAGCTTCTCTTCCAAGCCGTTCTTTTGGTGAGGACACTCCGACAGAATCTGTAGGCTGGTTCTCGATTGGAGTGCTTGGCCTCATTGTCTGTATTGTCGTATTTATGCTCCTAGTCCGAGTAAAGGATGATACGGGTGCTGGCGTATTACGTGACCTTGGACCAACACCGATGATTCTTGCAGATGGCTCTCCTGACCCTCAAGGTCTTCCAACAATGACCGATGATGAAGGAGTTCTTTGGCGCCAACAACCAGATGGCACCACTGATTGGTGGGATGAGCAACTTCGAATTTGGCATAAATGGTGAGACTTATGTTCTTTTTATTACAATTATTCCTTTCTTCTTGTTTAATTTTTGTTGTCGTAAGCGTACTGATTTGGTTCATTCGAGTCCGTCCACGAAAACCTCAACTCGATGCAAAATGGAATTCTGATTGTGAACATTTGTCGACAACGACAACAGAAGGAAGTACGATTACTTTCCGAAATGTCCGAGACTTTTTTTGGCGAACCACTCGGGACCGTGACGAGGCTTGGGTTGATGAGGTCGTTGTTGATGTTGATGAACTCAAAGATATCTGGTTTATTGTTGATCATTTCCACTCGATTCACGGGATGGCACACACGTACCTTACCTTTGAATTCAATGATGGAACCTGCCTTTCATTTTCGTTCGAAGCACGGCGAAGAGCCAAGCAACGCTACCATCCATGGGATGGCCTTTGGCGGAATTATGAATTGTACCTCTTGGTTGGTTTTGAACGAGACCTCACAGGATTACGAACGAACGCTCGAGGAAATAAGGATTACATGTTCAGGGCAATTACTCCACCTGGCAAAGATAAGGAAATGTTGCGCCGATTAGCGTTAAAAGCGAATCAACTTGCTGAGAATCCAGAATGGTACCATTCATTCTTGACGACATGCAATACCTCAATCGTCCGTATGGTGAATCGCGTCACGCCTGGTCGTGTACCTTTCTTGTGGCGAAACTTCCTTCCCGGATATACTCCTCGTGCTGCACTCAAACTCGGATTGATTGAGGATTGGGGTGGATTAGAAGGGACACTTGAACAAGCTCGTATTGACATGATCGCTCAGAAATGGGATGGTGAAGGAGATTATTCAGAAATGCTTCGCGAGTATTTGCCGGATTCAACGATCCAAGAAAAGTAATAATTGACCTGATGTATATCCAATCTTTAGGCAATCATCTTCCACTCGGTTGTGAAGTCCATGCGTTCCTGGGCGTAATATTTCGTTGTTCAGGTTCCATCTTGCTCCAGTGATTGTTACGCCTTCTGCATGGCCAATAGAAAATAAAGAAAAGGAAGTATTCTTTTCTATAGAAAGATTTTCATAGCCTAACTTTTCAAGTAATTGTATGGTATGATCTGTTGTGTGAATGCGAGTGTTTGGTGGTGCCTCACACAGTGCGAATATCGCTGCAAATTGATGAGCTAGATCACCACCTTCGATACCAATAATTTCTATGTGTTCTGCACCTTGGCCAACAGACCATTCAATGGCTTTGACAAGGTCATTATTCCCCTGTCCATCTTGAGGAATGAATTGGGGGCTATCTTGCTGTAGAATCTTTTCTCGAACCTCTTTAGATATACTGTCCATGTCGCCGATGACTGTATCGACTGAGAGTTGTTGTTCGAGGCATTGACCGGCAGCTCCATCGCATGCAATGACGTGGGATGCTGCTTGGACTAATGGCTTCCAAATAATCGCCTTCGGCCAAAGGCCATTCGCTACGATAAGGTAGGTCTTTGCTGCCATAGTACGGCGAGGTGGTTCATCTTCTCAAACCCACCTATTCCTGTTTCTGAAATGACGGTTTTGAACTTCAATCTTCTGACCCCCTACGGGGGTCAATGAATACAAACTTCAAGAAGCGTTTTCAAGGAAGCCGACCGACAAGGGGCCATGGCGGCGGCGGCAAGCAGAACTTTCCCTACGGTATCCTTGCTGCTTTCTCTCTTGTTTGTGGTTCATCTGTTCTCACCTTTGGTGCAGCACCCGTTGGAATCTGAAATGGAATTGAACGATCTCTTGGTTCAATCTTCAAATGAATACATCACTTTCAACGATGCATATGGCCATGATTTTGCAGGTTCGAGCCTCTCTTTTGATGGATTGAGCGATGCAACTGTCCGGGAAGAATCAGCACTGGACATCTGGATGAATGAAATGCTTCTGATGCTTCCGAATGAATCCATGGGATCTCCGGATCTAAAAATCAGTCACGATGAGGGCTTTGATGCATGTTGGACAACCGAGGAAGGAAATGTCTACGTCGGTTCTCTTGAAGGCGGCAATGCCTCCTATTCTTCAGTTCAATCAGGTTGGACCATGTATCTCGTGGACTCAGTGTCGCCTTCAAATGAAAGTTCTCTGGTTGATTGTGCTCTTTCAGTCAATGAAGATGGTCGGCAATATGTTCTCTATGCCGATGGCAGTAACATTAAATCCGCTCATATCGCTTACCCAAGTTCGGTATTCTCTGAACTTTCGTGGCAAAAAATAACGATTCGGTACAACGTTCAACCAACCGATATAGAGATGGTATTACTCCCCAATCAACTTGAATTAGCTGTTTTCCGTGATACAAACGGGGCTCTTTGGCAACTCAATTACAGTGGTAATATCTGGTATGATCATCTTCTCGATATTGGCCCAGTAGGTCACTCAATTGAATTAGAAATGGACCCAGATGGAGTCGCTCATCTGTTGTATACAGCCGGTGAAGAAGTTCGCTTAATTCGGTATGATGGTAGCACCTATGACCGTCGAGTGCTCGTCCGAGATTCCAACCTTGCTGGCCAGATTGGTATGGGTCTTGACACGAACTCGGTTGAACAAATTGCAACCACCTCGTTTTCTAACGGCATCACTACATTGCAATTGTTACGAAGTCTTTCAGGTCAAAATGAGGGTCGAATAAATCCTGTTCCAAACTTCCAAGCCACCGCTTCAGTCGATGTCGAAGAAGGTGATTCAGCAATGGCTGACATCAATGGAGATGGTTTTGATGATTTCGTCTTCTCTGAACCCGGCTTTTCAAACAACCTCGCAGAAACAGGTCAAGTGACCGTATCCTTTGGATCTGCTCAAGGTATCTCTTCCTCTGATACTTGGTCGATGACAGGCACACAAGCAGGTCAACGCTTTGGTTCAGGACTTGCTGTTCAGGATTTCAATGGAGATGGATTGAATGACCTTGCCATCGGTTCACCTGGTTGGAATAACGCCCAAGCAAATGAATCTGGAGATCATGGTTTGATTGAAATCTTCCTCGGCCATTCTCTCGGAGTCGAAAGTGATTCTTGGTGGAATGTATCTGGTAATACAGGTGAAGCACTTGGCTGGAAAGTCGAAGGTATTGCAAATATGAATGGTGATGGCTTTGCTGATTTAGCTGCAGTTGCAGGCAATCATTCAATCGTTGTCGCAACGATTCCAAATGAAATAGTTCACAAAGGAAAAATTGTGATTTTCCAAGGAAACAGTTCGATGATGAACCATGCTCGCAACATCACTCAAACTCAAGAATCAACTCTTTTGGGACGTTCACTCAGTGGTTCAGGAGACTTAAATGGAGATGGTTTCGATGATTTACTTGTCTCGAATGCGGCAAGTTTCGAATCATTCAGTGGTTTTCCTTCAGTTGAAATTTTCTTCGGTTCATCCTTGGGCTTCAATGGTACAGCAGACCAAACAATTCTTTCCACAGTCCAAGGGAAAATGTTTGGACACACCATTGACTTCATCGGCGATGTCAATGCTGATGGCTTTGACGATATGATGTTCTCAGAAGTGTATAATGGAACTACAGAATATCAAGCTGGGAAAATGTGGTTGTATCACGGTTCTTCTGCTGGGATTCATTCCGTCGTTCCAAATTGGACGAAAGCCGGTGATACAGCCAATGCTATGCTTGGCCGAATGTTCATGGGTGCTGGAGACGTCAATGAAGATGGATACGATGATGTTTTACTTATGCAACAAGGTGCGACTCGAAACGGTAAAATCGAGCTCATTCTCGGCTCAGCATCAGGCCTGCTTAGCGGTTCAGAATTACTTGCTACGGGTTCGGCTCAAGAATACAAGGGCCTGTCGATGTCGACACTTGGTGACATCGATGGTGATGGATTGAACGAAATCAGTTTGAGTTACCGTCAATCAACTTCGGGAACTTCTTTCCAAGTCGTCCATGAATTGTATTCGGAACGTGATTGGGAATCAACGACTTTTACCTATGCTGATGAACTTGAATTCCTTGATCTTTCAACCGCCAGTCGAGGTGAAGCAAGTATGCTCTTATCGTTCAAGAACTGGCAATCCTTACATTTCCTCGAGCATGTTGACGATGGAACAGCAACCGGCCTATGGGCGGATAACACGCTTTCATCAACGACCCAGGCCTCTCGTTTTGCTTTCGGAGGAACCAGTGCTGGGCGGCCAGTGATTCTCTCAACAGAAGGCGGCCATGGTTTGAAAATGCAAACCACTTCAAGTTATACTGCTGTTGAAAAAAGTATTCTAACGACTGGGACAATGGGTGGATTCCTTGGTTCTGCACTTGATTCAGACGGCCATCAACATATTGCACATGCAACCATGGGCGTTGGAGGTCATCAAATATTCACCTCAATTGAAGGTGATTCAGGTTGGACAAACACGCAAGTTGCCACCGGTCTTGATCTTGCCGACCCAATTGTTGTGCTCACAGATTCCAATGATGCAACCAGTTTACTGTACCGAGATTCAACAGATAATCAATTGATCATGTCCCATCATGATGGCAGTTGGACTACAACCATGATTGGTTCACAAGGCGAGGCAGTCTCCAGTGATTTCCCAGCCATCTATCTGCCAAATGATGATCTTGTAATGGCTTTGGTTTCTGATGATGGTCAAAATCAAAATCTCAGTGTTTGGATGTATAACGGTGCCAACCTCACCTCGAGTACCATCACAGGCCTTACCGACCTTTCCAGTAAAATCCATCTTGGCTTAGCAGATGATGGAACGATGATGGTGGCAACACTCACTTCTACCGGAGTATTGAACCTCTATGAACGTCAATTAAATCAATCAACTTGGGCTGAAAACTCGACTTGGAACTCAACTACTCTTACACAACCAAGTGGTTCAATCAACAGTTTCAATCTCGATCTAACGGGTGGAGCAGAACCTGCAATGGCCGTTCGAGGAGATGTGAACAGTGACGTTCTTTATGTCCGAAATGGGTCCTTAGACTGGCATTCATTCGGAGAACAACCAACATCGACTCTCGATGGAGCATGGGACCTGTCTTCTGAAAATGGAATCTATATCTTGATGACCAGCGTCGGTTCAAACAACCTCTTGACGTGGAACAGCCTCAATGCTGAATCCTTTTCTGGAAATCAAACACCCCCACAGTACATTTGGAGTAGTCTCTCCTTTGGAGACATTACCGCTACAGGAACCGTTGGCCTGTATACCGATTCGAATGAAACATTGCATCTTGCCATTCAAGACAGCGTCCTTTGGGATGTTGAAGTCTTACGTTTGTATCCTGATGCTGACCGAGACCTCATTTTCGATTTGGTTGATGACCTCCCACTGTTAGGGAATCAATGGTCTGACGCCGATGGCGATGGATATGGAGACAATGCCCTTGGCCCTCTCCATGACGCTTGTGAATCATCAAATGCTCCTTCTTCGTATTACATGTACGGTTGCCTTGACTACGATAACGATGGTTATGCAGATGTCGAAGATGCCTGTAACGATGATGACGGGACATCTTGGATTGACCGTAAGGGATGCAACGATTACGACCAAGATGGCTGGTCAAATAATAATTTCAACTACTTTGATGGAGACTTTTTCACATTCAATTGGAAACTCGCTTCTGACAGTGATGGAGACGGCTATGGAGATAATTCTGGGGCTGACTGTTGTATTACAGAATACGATTCGAGTCAACCTGATGGTGACTTGTTCCCATTTAACCCATCACAATACAAAGACCAAGATGGTGATGGCTGGGGTGACAACTCCTCAGACCCTGTAGACGGAGATGCATGCAAATGGGATTGGGGCGCATCATGGAGAGACCGCAAAGGCTGTCTCGACACTGATAACGACGGCTCTTCAGACCCATCAACCAGTGGAGGATTCGAATGGAACGTTACACACGGTGCAGATGCTTGGCCACTTGATAGCACTCAATGGGCAGATTCCGATGGCGACGGCTATGGAGACAACAGTTCAGAAGGTGCTACAAATCCAGATCGATTCCCTGACAACATAGGTGCGGCCGAAGATAATGATTCAGATGGCTATCCTGACCGATGGACTCAATTTTATGATTTATCTGATAACTTAAGTGAAAATGATGGCGGAGGACTCGTTCTCGACGGTTGTCCCACTACATGGGGTAATTCGACCGATCCGTATCCTGGATGTCCAGATACCGACGGTGATGGGTTCATGAATTCACAAGATGAATTCCCACTTGAATCTTCACAGTGGCTTGATTTTGACTCTGATGGATTCGGTGATAATCCCGCTGGCTATCAAGCTGATGAATGTCCAACAATCGCAGGTGTGCTCGAAGGTACGAGTCCTTTTACAGATGGAACTGGTATTGGTTGCAGATTTTTAGATGCTACCGATGATGATGGAGATTTTGTACCCAATGTAGAGGATATCTGTGCTGGAACTGATGAAGGACTTACGGTCAACTCAGTTGGTTGCGCAGAAAACCAATTGGATGATGACAGTGATTCCATCATGAATGACCTCGACCTTTGCCCTCTCACCCAGTTGGGTGAGATTGTCGATGAGAGTGGCTGCAGTGATGCTCAACTCCAAACTGATGAGGATTTGGATAACGTTGCTGGCCCTTCGGACCTGTGCCCAGATACCATTTACGATGAAAGAGAAGAGGTCGATGAAAACGGCTGTTCTGCATCTCAACGTGATTCCGACGGTGATGGTGTTACCGATGCCAATGATGACTGTCTCGACACCCCTACTGGATATCCAATTCTTGCCAATGGATGTACTGATGAAAGTGCTTTCGAACAAGATTTCGATGGTGATGGTTTTGCAGGTACATACAATTTCACACTCAATAATGAAACAGGCTTGAGAGAAAGTCAATCAGGTGATGCTTTCCCAACGGACAGCGAACAATGGTTTGACCAAGACGGTGATGGTTACGGTGACAATCCTAACGGCTCTGAATCTGATGATTGCCCGACAGAATCTGGTACCTCTTTTGTTGATTACTTCGGTTGCTTTGATGATGGCGATGGCTACCGTGATGAGTTTGAACCTGCAGGTCTTGCGGGTAACCCTACTCAATGGCTCGATGAGGATTACGATGGTTTTGGAGATAATTTGAGTGGCACTTCACCTGACTTATGTCCAGATACACCTTACTCGGCAAGAGCAGATGTTGATTCAAATGGATGTATCTTAGACCAACTTGATTCGGATAACGATGGTGTTTCTGACCTCAGAGATAACTGTCCGAATGAAGCCAAAGGAGAAGATGGATTTTCAGATGGCTGTCCTCTTCCATCGGCAAACTCTGACGATGGCACTTCTTCACTGTTCGGCACATCGACGATCATGATCTCGGTTGTAGTCGGAGTTGTTCTTCTTCTCATCGGAGGTGTCCTTTTCATGCGTAGTCGAGGTGATGGTTACGATGTTGACGATGACGATGACGATGATTGGGATGATGATGACGACGACGACCCACTTCCGTTTAGGAACAGTCGCAGTACACAATCTCCACCACCAACGAGAAATGCTCCTTCAACAGGTCCATCGAGTGGTCCAACCAGCGGCCCATCCAATACGCCACCAAGTGGCCCATCAAGAGGTCCTTCGAAAGGTCCTTCGAAAGGTCCACCCGGAAAGGGACCAAGTTCAACATCCCCTCCAAGTGGCCCCTCTCGTGGTGGCCCATCACCGAGGGCACGTGCACCGTCGAGTTCATCATTTGCTGAACAATCAGAGCCTGAATCTGAAAGTGAAGATGAAGGTGCTGCTAAGGTTCGAAAGGCGACGCTCAAAATAGACTTGTCAATCTTCGAAGACTGGCAGACCGACGATCGAGAATCCGCTGCTGATTGGGTGCGAAGTTCTCTTGATGAAGGAGATGAAGAGCGTTTAATCATGATGCAATTGCAAGAAACTGGTTGGTCTGCACCACAATCGAGAGCGATTTTTAATATGGGGCGGAGCCGCTGAAATGGAGTTGTGTTTGAGAGTGAAGGAACGCTTCTGAACATCATACTCAAGAACACGATTCGATTGGATGGAAAAGAGGGGGGGTAGAAAATGGACGGTAAAGACCTCGAAGGCGCTTCTATGCCCAGTGGAATTGAAGTGGATGAGGCAGCAGCCTATTTTGGTGTCATTGAATCATCCGACATGGTCCACACCTTGATGGCAATGGAGCACAGCCAAGCGTTGGAGCAGTTCTTTTCGATTCTTTCAGATATTGTTCTCTTACCTGGGGATTTTGATTTTGAAGCAGCGAGTGAACGTATTCAATGCGAAGGTGGCGAAATATATTATTTAGTCACTGGACATTTGGGGCTCATGAGCCTTCCAGACCAACTTTCCAACTATCTTGGACTACCTGACTCAACCGGGAGCTCGAGTGGAAATATTCCTGCAATTTCCATTGATGACCAAAACAAATTGGCAACACTTGCCGATCCAATGCGAATTATCAAACTCTTAGCCATTGCTTCAACTACGGGTTCAGAAGGGGAAGTTACTCGATATCACAATGCAATAAGAGCCTTATTTGCCGACCCCGCAGGGAATATGGCGACTCTTCTGACCGTTGTTGATGAACTTGAGGCGGCGATGGATGTAGCGGGTCATGCTTTGCCGATACCTTCTTTGGCGAGTGGAGAAGCAGGCACTGTAGCGATCGCCTCCCTTTCTGATTCGGTTACTCTCCCTCAGCCAACTGTTGAATCAATCCCCTTACCCGGGGCAAAAACTGAGGGGAATGTTTCCTTGCCTCAAACTTTAGAACCAACGGCTTCAAAGGACTTAGTTGAATTACCTACAATTGCAAAAACGCTTGAACCAGAGCCAACGCTCGACACCTCAAATCAGAAATTAGTTGCAAAAGCTGAGGAAGATGCCTTTTCGGGTGCGTTTGACATGGGTCTTGGTAAGGAAGAGCCCGTTATCATTCCTGAACCTGAGCCTGAGCCAGAGCCAGAACCTGAACCAGAGCCTGAACCAGAACCAGAGCCTGAACCAGAGCCTGAACCAGAATTCGTAAGTGCAGCAGAACACTTTATTGCAGCAGATGTCGATGGAAGTCAGGAACTTTCGATTGAAGAATTAGCCGTTGCAACAGGCACTTCAATTGAAGAAGCAGAAATTCTACACAAGCAAGCTGATACTGATGGTGATGGTGTTGTTTCACTTTCTGAATTTATTTCATCACCTGCAGCCGAAAAAACACAGGGGCTTCCACGACCAGTTGCTCCAGTCCGTAAACCGCTTGCACAACCTGCATCTACTCCCGAACCAACTCCACAACCAACTCCACAACCAACCCCACAACCAACCCCACAACCTCAACAAGAGTGGAATCAACAGCAACAACAGCAATCTCAACAACAGGGTTGGAATCAACAGCAACCTCAACAACAGGGTTGGAATCAACAGCAACCTCAACAAGGTTGGAATCAGCAACCACAACAAAACATACAACCAACCATACGCTCTGGTATTTTATGCCGTAGTTGTGGAGTTGGCCTTGATCCATATTGGAGATTTTGTCCAATTTGCGGAATGCAAAATGCAGTTCACTGATCCTTCCAAAGAACGAATTCTCCTTTGGAAATAAAGAGTGTATCATCAAGCCAAACACTGGCATTTTTGAGTACGCCTGGAATATGAATTCCAACCGAAGAATTACCACCCAATGCCGTGTTATCTCCAACTGAGAAATAGCATGTGCCAAGTCGCTTTTCATCTTCAAGAACATTGCCAGATAGACGAGCTTGAGGATTCATTCCGAAACCAAATTCAGCCATCGTCCATACATTTTCTCGATCTTTCGTTCGAAGACGTTTTGCAGCCTCACCGAATTCTTGTCGAATTGTTGCAGCAATTGTGCCTCCTTTGACATCCATAACCATTCCATTCTCGATAACGAATGTAATTGGTTCGTCAACCAAGTTCGATTCCCATGAACCATCGATGACTACGGTTCCGTTCATTGTACCTTCTCGTGGCATGATGAACGCTTTTCCTGCAGGGAGGTTCGTCAGCATTTTTGGACGATTGCAAATACCATTGTCATCGAGTTTCCATTCACGCCAATTGACTTCGAAGCTGACATCAGTTCCCTGTTCAGATGTTACTTTCACAATTCTTCTTCGACGGAAATAAGACCCAAGGTCGCTGATTTTTTGTTTGATGAGTGAGAAGTCCGCCGACATTCCTCCTCGACTGAACATTTCATTCGACATTCCAGGCATTGTTGCGACACGCGCTCCACCGCGAAGAGATTGACGTATTGCACGAGTATGTGTTAATGAATAGCGAGTTGGTGCGATGACCACTTGTTGTTGGCGCATCAAATTTGCCACAGGTGGTGGTGGTTCTTCTCCATGATGACGAGCTTTTGGCATGACGATGAGCAGAACGCGGTCGGAGCGTTCGTTTGCTGCTTCGTGCAATGCTTGACCAATATCTCCAGTGGTTGGGTCGCAGACAATGAGTACATTTTCGCCTCTTCGAATGTCCATGCATGTTTTGATTACTGTTTGTGCACTGATTTTTAATTGCACAGCAACCTCTTCTATAGAAAGTTCATCGAAAGGAATTACTTCCTCAAGGGCTTCAGTATTTGGTTGACCCATTTGATCAACGGGTTCCTCGCCAATAGTTTTTACTTCATCAACCACTTCTTCGAGCTCTTCATCTTCAGTGTTTAACGGTTCAATCTTCTTCTCTTTACCGGAAAAAGGTCGCACCATACAACGGCGAGGGGGGCTTATACTTTCAATGTGTGGCAGTAGTTCTGAAATAAATCCTTTCAAATCCTTCAAACAAAGGTGAGGTACAAGCGTTCATGACTGAGGGACGAGTGGCTAAACCATGCAAGCCTATACCGTATTCATCGAGCGAGTCAAAGATATTCACCGCCTTGGAGCGCTACAAGGGCATTTAGGTTGGGACCAAGAAACAATCATGCCAACAAAAGGCTCAGAGGCACGTTCAGACATCCTCTCTTGGCTTGCTGCAGAACGGCATAACCGTTTGATTGACCCAGAAATGGGTCAGATGCTGAACGCTCTTGAGCAAGATGAAACATTAAACGATGATCAAAGAGCCAATGTCCGAGAGATGCGTAGATCGTATGACAAAGCGGTGAAATTACCATCAGAGTTTGTCGCTGCATTTGCTAAAGCCAAATCTGAGGCACTCTTATCATGGCAGAAAGCACGATTAAATTCGGACTTCAGTGCATTCCAGCCACAATTAGAAACTCTCATCGGCATGACCAAAGAAAAAATAGCTTATTATGGAGGCCAAGATAATCCATACGATGTACTGCTTGATGAATACGAAGTAGGGATGAAAGTATCTGATTACGATCCTTTGTTCGCAGGTCTTCGTTCCCGTCTTGTTCCACTTCTTCAAAAAATTACCATTGCTCAAGAGACAAACCCAGACCCAGTACTACCGGACGGTCTTCGTTTTTCCATAAAATCTCAAACTGACTTTTGCATCAAAGTTTCAGAAGCGATGGGATTTGATTTTGATGCTGGGCGAATGGATGCATCAACGCACCCTTTTTCTGCGGGGCTTTGGCCAGGCGACACACGTTTTACCACTCGCTTTGATGAACTCGACCCGTTTTCATGCTTGTACGCAGTGATGCATGAAACCGGCCATGCTCTGTATGAGCAAGGGCTTTCGAAAGCATTCTCCATGACACCAAGAGGTGCAGCAGTTTCACTTGGTGTTCATGAATCACAAAGCAGATTTTGGGAAAACCAAATCGGAAGAACCCCTGCGTTTTGGAGTATTGCTTTACCTTGGTTTAAGGAGCACTTCCCAGATGCTCCAGAGTGGGACCCTACGACATTGAATCGTATTGCGAATACCGTTTCAAAGGGCTTTATACGGGTTGAAGCAGATGAAGTGACTTACAACTTACATGTCATGTTGCGCTATGAAATTGAAAAGAAAATATTCAATGAGAATTTACCAATTTCACAATTACCAGAGACATGGAATTCAATGTTTGAAGAATGGTTCGGAGTAAAAGTTCCCGATGACGGCGTTGGTTGTCTTCAAGACATTCATTGGTCTATGGGTGCTTTTGGTTATTTCCCAACGTATACTTTAGGAAACCTCTATGCTGCACAATTACTTGAAGCGATGGAAAAAGACCTAGGGGATATCGATGCTGTTGTTTCATCAGGTGACTGGTCGGTTTTGCTTCAATGGTTACGCCCTCGCATCCATGAACAAGGAAGTAAAATGACACCGGCTGAACTTATTGAATCAGCAACTGGGTCTCCACCTTCGCCCGAACCTTTCCTTCGATACGTAGAAGGCAAATACGGTTCGTTGTATGGTTTGTAATCACTCTTCTTCTGAACCCAGCATCGAATTCATTCGAGCTGTAAGTTCATTGATAGCGTTCATCAAATCATCTGTCCGATCTTCTTCGCTGTCCGTGCCAAATGACAGTCCAAGCATAGTAACCATAGCACCTGACAGCATAATCACTGCCGGCATATAGACATCTGATGCAGACATTACGTTATCCGCTGCTTCCATCCAACCAAGTAATGCGCCAATTATAAACACAGTAAAGCCGATTACGACTTGTTGATATCCTTCTCCAATATTTTCTTCGAGCCAACTCATATAGTATCCCGACGATAAATTATCGGGCCGAGTGTATAATCCTATCCCAATAATCTTTGATATATGTGAAAATGAACACTTATTTCCAAGGTGCCATGATGATTGGAGTGCCAGAAGCACCTTTTTCAACGAGTATTCGACCTTTTTGCCCGGTTGCTTCAGTTCGCTCAAACACAGGAACGCCGGCTACAATTGTAACTTTTGGCCATCCGACTAAACGACGGCCACTGAATGGATTCCAACCAACTCGAGTCCAAGCATGCTCATCTTTGACTTCATGTTCTGTTTCCATATCAACCAATACAAAATCAGCATCAGCACCAATTTCAATACGTCCCTTTCCAATCATGTTGAAGCAATCGGCAACATTGGTTGACATCCAGCGAACAACTTGTTCAATTGTACACTTTCCTTCTTTCGCATGGGTCAACATGACGGCAAGTGAAGTTTCGACGCCAGGCATTCCACTTGGTGCACGAGGGAAGCCGAGTGCTTTACCTTCAAGGGTGTGAGGTGCGTGATCTGTAGCAATACACTGAATCGTACCATCGAGTAAACGGTTCCAAAGAATTTCTTTATCTTCTTGATAGCGAATTGGCGGGTTCATTTGCAAACGTGTACCATGGATTTCAACGTCTTTATCGTTAAAGGTGAGGTGTTGTGGTAGTGTTTCCGTTGTGATGATTGCTCCTTCTCCTGCTTCAGAAGGCAAGGAAGTGATTCCATTCAACCAATCTGCCTCAATGCCGGAGGTGAGGTGTAGAATGTGTAATCGGTGGTTGTAAGTTTGAGCCAGTTCAACGGCCAATTGAGTCGCAAGTAAGGCAGTCGTAGCATCACGCCATTCGGCATGTGCGGCGATGTCTGTGCGATGTTCAAAGTCAGGATAACGAGAGTTCAAGCGCTTTTCATCTTCTGCATGAACTGCGATGAGTCCAGAGGTCTTGGAAAAGATAATTTCCAATGCAGCTCTTTCGTTAACCAACAATGTTCCCGTTGAAGAACCCATGAATACTTTGATTCCACAAATGCCTGGGATTGAGAGAGGTGCGTCAGGGGTTCCAACAACCTCTTGTAAATCTTCTACATTTTCAGGAGTCGCACCGATGAAGAAACCATAGTTATTGATGCATTTTGCAGCAGCAGTATCGAGTTTCATTTGCATTCCTGCCATGTCTGTAATGGCAGGTTTGTTATTTGGCATATCGAGGAATGAAGTTACGCCTCCACTCACAGCAGCAGCAGAGCCACTTTCGAGATCTTCTCTTTCGGGTTGGCCTGGGTCTCGAAAGTGTACTTGTGGGTCAATTGCACCTGGTAAGAGATGTAAACCAGAACCATTGATGAGCAATTCATCTTCAAGTGGTTGAAGTTGTTGAGGTTCAGTTATTGAATCAATGACCCCATTCGAGATGCGAACATCAGCAAGGCGTGTAGAATCTGGCAAGACGACGGTTGCACCAAGAATAAGCATGTTACCACGGCTTCGAACTGACTCCATGAATCGGTTTGAGCGCATCCACTCAATGAACTATCGCATTGTTTTTTTAACGGCGACGAGCAGATTTCGGGCGGAATGCATTGCAGACATGGTCTACAGTATCGATGTAAGGGCCACCGATGAGGTCGACACAATATGGCACAGCCTTCCATATTTCATCGATTGTTTCTCGAATTGATTTTGGTCGGCCAGGTAGATTAAACAGAAGACACGAACCTCGGATTCCACCCATTTGGCGTGAAAGAATCGCCGTTGGAACAAAGTTCAAAGAAATCGCTCTCATTTGTTCTCCGAAACCAGGTAGAATTTTTCCACAGACGTTTTCCGTTGCTTCAGGTGTTACATCACGTGTGGCGGGTCCAGTTCCACCAGTTGTTACAATGACATGGCATCCCAAATCATCACTGAGTTCAATCAAAGTCTGTTCGATGAGTGCTTGGTCATCTGCAATACATCGGTAATGAACCGTCGATGGACTTGCTATACCTTCTTCTAAAAAAGCAAGAACAGCGGGTCCACCTTCATCTTGATAGGTGCCCGAACTAGCCCGGTCGCTTACAGTAACAATGCCAAGAACAGCATGTTCGCCGTGATGGCTTTCAACCCCTGGGAGGTGAGAGATCGATTGCATAGATTCAACTCCATCATTGGTTGCCGTATTTGGCTTTGATGTTGGCGTGGAAATTATCAAGCAATGTGTCTTCGAATAATTCGGTTTGTCGTCGCATCTTTGTTGAACGGATATGCAAGAATGCAGCACCAACAAACACGATAATAATCAGTGGTATAACAGCCTCAAGTTTGTATTGGTGCATGAATTTTACAATACCTTCTGCTGTGTAGGCCCATGTGATTGAAGCAATTGAGCCTCCAATGATTGTAGCACTCAAGACGCGCATGAAATTCATTCGAGACAAAAGTCCAAGCATAGCTCCAACAAGGACGCCGGATGCCATAAACGGAATCCAAACGAAGACAATTAATCCCCAGAATCCCCATTTGTTAATCATTTCACGCTTTTCATTTGCCATATATTCGACGGTTGAAAGGGTGTCTCCAAGAAATTTAGTCTGTAACATTTTACCGCCAAAACCATCTTGTTTTGCGACTGCAACAATACGTTCATCGTTCTTCAAGTCACGTTCAACACGTCCTGCACCTGAACGTTCTGACAATGTCGAAACTTGATTTCGACCTTTGACAATCAACTCTTGTGAGCCTAACAGGTCCGCATTTCGCTTTGAGATGAAATGGTGAAGTTCAGTTTGAACTTCATCGCGGGTCTTCTTGAATCTGAAGAAAGCAAAGCGTTGGGTAGGTCGATAGATCACAGAGACAAAGATGACACGGTCATCGCTTGTGACGACAGCCGCTTCCATATCCAACTCGTTTCGACGTGCGAAAAACAATTCTAAACTTTCTCGG
>CAJJCQ010000057.1 GCA_905182725.1 uncultured Candidatus Poseidoniales archaeon | reverse complement strand
CGGCTCTGGACAAAGCAATTTCAGAAGTCCGGGTTGTTGCTCTTGATCGAGAACGCCATACTCAACTGTTCAAAGAGATCCGAGCCAGTGGTGCTCAACTCGAACTCATGGGAGATGGTGACGTTTCCGGAGCAATTTGGGCTGCACGTCCTGAGGGGCCATTCGATTTGTTGATGGGCATTGGTGCAGCACCTGAAGGCGTCATCTCTGCAACGGCGATTCGTGGTCTTGGTGGAGTTTTTGAAGGCCGTCTGGTCTTCCGTTCTCCTGAAGAAGAAGCCCGTGCAGAGAACATGGTTGGCGACGACCTTACTCGTCTATGGGAAGCGCATGATTTGTGTAAAAGTGAAAACGCAATCTTTGCAGCCTCAGGTGTTTGTGATGGCTATCTTCCAGCAGCGATTCTTGGAGAAACGCACACCACAACCTTCGGTGAAATCATCGATGTCGAAAGTGGTACCGTTCGTAGAATTGAGACGACACGACGTATTTGATTCTCCCGCGACCTTCAAGTGGGTCAGATACAACACCACTTCATGACCGTCCAACAAATCCGACTTGAAGTTCGGTTGCCGGAAGGGCATTGGGCAGGGGATGTAACCCGCAGTCATCCCTCAGCAGTTCTTCGAATTGAAGAGCACATGCCGTTACAGAAAGGGAGGGGGACCGCCAGGGCCTCATGCAGTGAAGAGATTACTGAAACAGTTGTATCTCATCCTGGTATCGAAGAAGTTCGTAGTTTTGGGAAGCAAAGTTTTGTCGTCGACATTATTGCAGGCGGTGGAGGTTTTCTCAAACCGCTTCTCAAAGTTGGAGTGATCCCTCATACACCTTTCGAAGTCCGAGACGGTTGGGTCGAGTGGACCATTTCTTGCGCTCGAGAAAAAGTTCGAGACCTGCTCTCTGGTTTTGATGATGAAGAAATCCCATATCAATTGGTTTCTACACGTGGAGTTACCAATCGTCTGCTCACGCCTCGCCAGCGCTATGTGTTCGATACAGCGATGAAAGAAGGCTTCTATGATGTGCCACGAAGAATCACCTTGACTGAACTTGCAGTGGTTCTCGAAGTGGCCAAATCAACACTTTCCGCCCAGTTACAACGTATTGAATCAACCGTGCACCATGCCTTTGCAGATGACATCAGGCGCCGTAGCCCCTAACATGTTCGTACGAACATGTTCGCAAAGGCAATAAGGTAGACCCGTACCTCGGAGTGTCATGGACAATCTACCAAATACCTGGGAAGACTGGGTTTCAAACTTTACCGAATGGCAAGACCGTGTTGGTTTCAACCGTGATTGGATGGGCGACTTTGACCTCTCGATTCAGTTTGATTGGGACCGTGCAGGCGAAGTTATTGAATTCGGAGATTACAAAGGGCGTCCAAAATGGGAACGCTCTCTTCAAGTCCCTCAACAAAGCATGCGTGATGCTCTGGTGAGCATGATCACCGTTCAAGGTGATACTGAATTTGCTTCGGTTGAACAACAACGCCACCTCCTCGCATCTGCTCCAACCGATTACGACCGCTATGCAGCAGCTCGTATCATGGCTGAAGAACAACGTCACGGCTGGCAAATGGCTTACCTCTTGATGACTTACTTTGGACAACAAGGACGTCGTGAAGCACAAAAACTGCTTGAGCGTAACGCCCAAGACGGCGACCGATTACTTGGTGCATTTAACCGACCTATGCCTCATTGGTTAGATTTCTTCTGTTACACCATGTTCGTTGACCGTGACGGCAAGTTCCAACTCGGCATGCTCTCTACCTCTGCGTTCAAACCACTCGCTGCTTCCATGGGCCCAATGCTCAAGGAAGAGTCGTTCCACCTTGGAACCGGTTCCAACGGCCTTCGTCGTGTCATTAAAGCAGGTATTATTCCACTTGATATGCTTCAACGCTACTTCAACAAATGGGTTTCAACCGCACACGATTTGTTTGGTGTCGACGCATCCTCATCGGCTCATTGGTCGTATGTTTGGGGCGTTAAAGGACGCTGGGACGAGCGAAAGAAGCTCGAAGCAGGTATTGAAGTCGACAAGGAAGTTCTCAACGAAGAAGCACGTGGTCACTACCACACTGAAATCGTTGGTGAAGTTGAAAAATTGAACGGCTATCTCCCTGAAGGCAGCAAGAAACTCGTTGTCCCTCACGAAAATTTCTATCGAGAAATTGGTCCATTCCGAAAGCAACGGTTTACCACTGAAGGTGAACCTTTCACCGGTACTGACGAAGAATGGAAGGCATACTTGCATGTGACGCTTCCTACAGCTCAGGACGAAGAAGACCTCAAAGAATTATTCAAGCAAGAATGGGTTGCGAGTAAACCACTTTCAGCACGCCAAATTGCCTCTGGCATTGGCGCTAAGGCTTGAAGTTCGTCTCTGATGGAGGGTTTGAATGATTCCAGTATCGCTGTTTGGCATCGATGTGGAGATGTGTGAAGCATTTTATGAGGCTCTTCCTCAATTAGTTGCGGACAGTGTCGATGATGAGTTGTATGCCAATGCATTGTTTTCGATTGAAAGTGAAGCATTGCTTGACCACATCCGTGTTGCAGACCAATGGGCACATCACGATCCTTTTGCATGGCCTGAGGACATCAGTAATGAAGTTGAAATGACGCTTCGTACGGTGAATTACCCAGATGTGTCCCTACTTGAACACCTCTTGACGCTTGATAATGTCGATGCTACACGTGTTTCGGTGTGGATGCACTTTTCCACTAATTTGTTTCCATTGTACAGTAAAGCAGCATGTGCGACTTTGACTCGAATGGGTGTTCCAACTCCTTACAATCCGAACGATATTGCAAGTTATGGACTGTATGTCTCACGCCTTGAAGGATTGAAATTGTACGCTCCTGCAGCGGGATTACCGGAAATCGGTTTGCCTCGTTCACGAATGCTCCAACTTGGATTGGAGCGGTATGAATGAAACATCTTTTGATTCACTTCAAATTACTGTTTGTCGTTGCTGTCTGGGGCTTTGGCTGGCCTGCAGGTCGTGTGATTGCACAGGATATTGCACCGTTCGTCGCCTCTTGGCTTCGCTACATTATTGCGGTTGCTTTCTTCTTTGTTTACCTCCGACTTTCCAGCCAGTGGATGGTACCAACTCGAGATGAATGGAAACGAATTGCATGGATTGGTTTCTTTTCGACTTGTCTGTATCAAGCCTTTTTCATGATCGGAATGAAATACACAGCTGCAGGTGATGCATCACTGATGATTACGTTTAATCCCTTTTTCACCGCATTACTCGCGATTGTATTCCTCAAGGAGGCAATGCATTGGCGCCTCGGGTTCGGTATTGGATTGGGACTAAGTGGTGTAGCCGTGTTATTCTTTTATTCTCCAAATGTAGACATTCCTTTCTTTGACCGAGCCCTTGGTGACCTCTTAATTGCTTGTGCTGCATTTGCTTGGGCATGTAATTCTATTCAAATGAAGAAAGCCATGACAGAACCAGCAGCCGATTCAGAACGCTGTCTTTCCCCCTTACAGTTGACCGTATGGTCTTCGGTTGCGGGTCTTCTCATGCTCACACCTGTGGTTGCAGTCGAAACATGGTTTGTTGGAATTCCGGAGCCATCGATGAATGGCTGGATTGCCATGATATTTTTAGCGGTCTTTTCTACCGTGATTTCATACGTCTGGTTCGCTGATGGAATCCTGACTATTGGTGCTGGTAAGAGTGCGTTGTACGTGTATCTGGTCCCTATCTTTGGAATCTTTAGTGGTTACCTCCTGCTCGATGAAAAATTGGGCGCTTCACTTATTGTGGCGTTTTTACTGATTGTCGGTGGAGTTGTACTTGCTCAAAGTAAGCAACCGATAGCCAAGGAACCATGATGAAGTTGAACCCCTTGGCCTCACCATGGAGATTCGTTGCGTCGCCGTGATTGGTGCAGGCACTATGGGTGCAGGAATTGCACAAATCTGTGCACAAAGTGGTTGGAAAACAAATTTGTTTGATGCTTTTCCAGAAGGTCTTGAACGTGGGATGGAACGCATTGATGCATTTTGGGACAAAGGAATTTCCCGTGGCAAAACGACTCCAGAGCAAAAAGTCCAATGGTCTGCAAACTTACACGCTGTCGCCGATATGGCAGAAGCAGTTGGGCAAGCTGACTTGATTATCGAGGCAGTTCCTGAGATTCCAGAACTTAAGCATTCTATTTTCACAGAACTTGACCGTTTAGCACCACCGCATGCCATTCTCGGAACCAATACCTCATCGCTCTCAATTGCAGATATTGCGGCGGCAACTTCGCGTCCCGAAAACGTGATTGGAATGCATTTTTTTAATCCAGTCCCAATTATGAAATTACTCGAACTGGTTCGCCATGATTCGACCAGTGATGCAACTATTGCTGCAGCCCAAGCTGCTGGAACTGCAATGGGGAAAACCACAATTCTGGTGAAGGACATTCCAGGTTTTGCTACAAGTCGGCTTGGAGTCGTTTTGGGTAACGAAGCCATCCGAATGTTGGCAGATGGTGTGGCCAGCGCAAAAGACATCGATACTGCGATGGTGCTAGGTTACAAACATCCAATGGGTCCTCTTGCGTTGTCTGACTTGGTTGGCCTCGATGTTCGACGTGACATCCTCAAAAATCTTCAATCTTCGTTCAATGATGATGCGTATGCTCCACATCCACTGCTTGAGAAATTAGTTGCAGCAGGTCGTCTTGGAAAGAAATCGAATCTTGGTATTTACGATTGGTCAACTGGTGAAGCAGAAGAAACCGAAATGCCTGAATAATCACAGTTTGGTTCCACAATGCTTGCAATGTTTTGCATTGTAGTCATGCCCTTCTTTGGAACATTCCATACAAGCACGTGTGCTAAAATCTCCGGCCTTAATCAGTTCGGTTGAAATGATCCCAGTAGGCACGATGATGAGGCTATATCCCATTACCATGATGAACACAGCTAATGCTTTACCCAATGCTGTTGAAGGAACTGTATCGCCATATCCTGTGCTTGTTAAGGTGACAATTGCCCAATAGACACTCTGAGGTATCGAAGTGAAACCATTTGTTGGCCCTTCGAGCAAATACATTCCTGCACCGCTGATAAAACTCAAAACAGTCACCGTCGATAGAAATACAATAATACGGGAGCGTGATTGTAATATTGCGGTGCCTAAGACGGTCGCTTCACCAACATACCGCGTCAATTTGAATACACGGAATGCTCGTAACAGACGCAAGGCTCGAAGGATGAGAAAACTCTGTGCACCAGGAATGAAGAGACTCAGATAGGTCGGAATAATGGCCAATAAATCCACGACTCCAAAGAAAGAAGTAGCGTATTCGATTGAATTTCGAGTGATGTAGAGGCGGAGGAGATACTCAAAGGTGAACAGTAACGTGAAGAGCCATTCAGCAAATACCAATTGGCTGTGGTATTTACTGTCAAAAGATTCGACACTTTCCAAAGATACGGCAATAATGGATGCAATGATGGAAACCATCAGAGCAACATCGAAGTATGTTCCATATTTTGTATCTGCTTCAAAAATAATTTCATGAAACTTTTCACGAAGTGTTTTTTCTTCAGAGATATGTTCTCCCATCCGTTTCACTCCTGTTGAAAATTCGGTTTGCGCTTTTCAATGAAAGCAGTGACGCCTTCTTTGAAAGCAGTTGTTGTTCCCGCAGCTTCGATCAAAGTTCGTTCATGCTTGAGATGAGTTTCGAAATCATGAATTGATTGTACATCCAGTAAGTGCTTCGTTGCTTCTTTGGTATGAGTGCCCCATTGACTCCAACGTTCAGCGATTCCATAGGCTGCATCGAGGAGGTTTTCATCTTCGACGATTGCATCGATTGCCCCAACTGAAAGGCATTGCTCCGCATCCCATATTTCATTTTCAAAAAAGAACCGTCGGGTGACTTGATTGCCAACAAGTCGAGGTAAGAGCCATGTTGTTCCACCGTCGGGTGACAAACCCATACCAGAGTAGGAAGCGGCCATTTTTGCTTTAGTCGAAGCGATACGGGCATCACAAGCCAGTGCCAAACCAAGTCCGCCGCCAGCACATGCGCCGTTGACAGCAGCGATGCATATGGTTGAGGATTGCCGCATACGAATCAACAAAGGGTGAAGGATTCCAGTAAGATCTCGAATTAATTGAGGCGCATCTTCATCTTCAATCGATTGTGCGAAAGCGTGTATGTCTGCGCCTGCAGAGAAAAACTTCCCTTCTCCGGTGAGCACGATTGCTCGAACATTTGGATGAATGAGTCCAGCATCGATAGCCTGGGCAATTTGAGGAAGAAATTTCCGTGAGAACGATTGTGTCGCTGAGTGACCTGAAAATCGAATTAAACGAATACCGTTGTCAAGATCGCTGGATGTAACCGACATGTGTGTCCCTCAAAGTTTGATGTTGACGTTCTTGATTTTGGTGTAGAAGCGTA
>CAJJCQ010000056.1 GCA_905182725.1 uncultured Candidatus Poseidoniales archaeon | reverse complement strand
TTGTGACACCGTCACCAACAGACCAAACTTGGTCGGTTGTGTCTCCGAACTCTACGAGAACGCAGCCACCGCCGGTTGCACCAGGGTTGTCACAGGTCACAGGAGCGCCATTGTTGACTGAGATCTTTACAGAAATCGCAGCCCAATCGAGGTCCCTTCCTTGGGTCATTGTTACTCGAACCAGGTTGTCTTCAATTCCATCAGATGGGGATCCGTTCGCATCTTCAGCGTCCATGATGTAAAGTGTTGAATGATAATTTTGAATTGGTGCGAATTGAGGTGTATTGACATTGATGAGTTCTGACGTTCCTGCACCGTTGCTGTCAAATGCCACAAAGGCAACAGTTGTTGTCAATTCTGTACTTGCTCCCGGTACGGTGTGCCATGCTGCGAGTGGAAGGTAAAGAGTGGTGAATCCACTCTGAGTTGATACATTGACGTCGATTATGCCATCAAGGTCAATATCCCATCCCATTGTCATCGCATCGCCATCGATATCGATTGCTGAATGATACATGGAGATATTCGCTCCAATCGTCGAGGTAATATTTGTCGCAATATCCATGACTCGATTTTCATCGACCCCGAGCATTGGGTTGAAGTAGACATTAATGTTCGGAACATGATTGATATTCGCAGTGGTTGATGTTGGCTCTTGACCTTCAGCAGGAGGGGTAACTGCATCGTCGGCGAGACCGAAACATCCGGTCAGAATCAAAAGGCATGTCAGTGTTACAATATTCAAAGTACGAATCATTTCCATAATTCTACTACTCGGCGAAAGCCCTTCAACATATCTCTGAGTTCACTCATGCGCGGAAAGTGATGATTTTCGATTATACCGCGCCCGACGCCCCACATTTTATCCTTCATGGATGTTAAGTTCATAAGCCGTCGAAAGTGAAGAGTAATTGGAGAGGGTGTATCTCATGTTGAACGTCACGGCCCGACAGGACTTGATGAGCAAGATTATTGAAACGTTAGGAGTTGTAGTAGAAGATGCGAGATTTGATTTTGGCGAGAACGGATTAGAAATCCGAGTCGTTGACCCTTCGCACGTTGCTATGATTCAGATGAACATTGATTCAGCTGCGTTTGATACTTGGGAACTCGATGAAACCAAACTTGGTCTTGAGCTTCGTAAAATTAAGGAATTAGTCAGTCTTGGCGGACCGACTGATATGATTGAAATGGCGTACGGCGACGAAACTGGTGTTTTGACCGTCAATCTTGGAAAGATTGACCGAAACATTCGACCACTCGACAACACCACCATGAATCCTCCAACTCTTCCTGAACTCAAACTTCCTTGTAAGGTCACAATCTCTGGTTCTGATTTCACGCAAGCCTTGAAGGCAGCTCGCCAAGTTGGCGATTTAGTGAATTTCAGTATTGATGAAAACACATTCACAGTTCATGTCCAAGGATCTACCGATTCAGTTACAGTTGCTTTCAATAAAGACGAACTGCAACACATGGAATGCGAAAAGCCTGCTCGAAGTCAATACTCTTTGACCTATCTCGTCCCTTTGTCGAAGATTTTTGGAAACCTCGAATCCGTTAACATTGGCTTTGGTGAGAACTATCCACTTTCAATGTCTTTCAATTTCCATGATGGTGCTGCTGAAGTTCAATACTTCCTCGCTCCACGGGTTGAAAACGACTTCTGAGTCGAACACAACTTTTAGCACGCCGTGCAAATAAGTATCAACAGTGTGAGCAACGGCTCAAGAGATCATCAAACAACATTGAAGTCGTTGTATTTCTTCAACTGAGGGATGTATTCTCAGTATTCGCGCCATCCTTTGCCGCAATCTTTGCACGTGAGCATTCTTGTTTCCGGTTCATCGGAAGAACGAGTTTGTTCAAGATAAGAGAATACATAGATGCTGTTACACTTCTGATTCGGGCACATGTAGGTGCCTGTAGTCAAGACACCGTGACGCTTGTCAGAATCTTTGATGACATCATACACACGGGCCCTTGATTCTGTGCTTGAGGTGGCTTGCGAAAGGTCGACTTCTTTGCCGGTCGTTTGATCTTTGATGACAACATTTGCAGGACCATTATATCCGCATTTGTAATTGGTACAGGCGATTTCACCCTTGGGGTTAGGGAAGGACAGTGTTCCACATTCGGGGCAAAACATAGCAACAGGTTATACAAGCATTACTTAGGCTTATCGGAAAGATGCCTTGATTCAAAATGAAGATGTGTACCGCTTTCTTCTACGGGATGTCAAAAGATAATTGGAGGGAAGGGTGAAGGCGGAGTGCTCAATCGGAGGACCATGTGGCTCTGGTATGACTGGCGTGCAGCAGCGATTGCCGATACCAATGGTTCGATCGTCGATGTTGAACAATGGGACGGTTTTTACGACCAGCGTAGTCTTGTTGCTCGACTTGAATGCATTGCTGAAGGTGGTCTTACCCCAGAAGCAATGGTTTTGTTAGAACGCTTCCCTGAAGCCAAACCTCGCGTTCATGGTGAACTTGATTTGCCTGACGCCGATTGGCCTTTGCCGGATGATGAAGCGCAACAAGCTGCTGATGAAGCAGCGATTGCTATGGCTACCAGAGGCGTTGCACAAGCCGCAGGTGACCCTGACCGTCGTCTCGAACATTTGATGCGGGCGAGCGATGAAATGCGCAGCACCTTCATCACTATGGAAGCACGCTTGGTCGAATGGGTTGGCTTATTTTTGCCCGAAGCACGATTTGGCCAAGACCGTTCAAGTCTTGGAAAAACGGTTGGCGAAGCAGAATCGTTGGAGCACCTCTCGACAACACTCGATGTCCCTCTTCCACCGGTCGGTCCGGGAAAACCCGAATGGAAAGCACTCAAAGAATGGGGACAGAGTGTCTCTGTCTTCCGAGGTCAACTGGACCGTTTGGAAAATGGTATTCGCCATTTAACACTCGAACATCTTCCTTCTCTGTCTGCCCTTTTGGGACCGTTGCTTGCGGCTCGTCTTTGTGTTGAAGCGCATGGGCGCATGCGTCTTGCTCGTCTTCCTGCAGGAACCGTTCAAGTTCTTGGTGCTGAAAAAGCGTTTTTCAACCATCTCAAAACAGGTGCGCCACCTCCAAAACACGGTCATATTTTCATGCATCCTTGGATTTCACGTTCCCCTCGTTGGGTTCGAGGTAAGATTTCACGAACCGTTGCAGCCAAAGCGAGCATTGCGGCGAAAATTGATGCCTTTGAAGGTGAACCATGGGGCGAAGAAGAAATGCGAGAACTCGAACAAAGAGTGGAAGAAATTTGTCAAGCATTCCCTTCACCACCTTCACGCCGAAAATGAGGTCTGAATATGGGGAAAAACAACAATCGTCGCCGTCAGACAATGTTGTCTTGGGCGGTGATGAAGGATGGCCGAGCATTATGGTCAATGAACGCTGTACCTCGACAAGCAGTCTACGGTGAATCACTCAGGTCTTTTTCTGGAACTGAATTTCGTCGTTGGGATCCTTCACGTTCCAAACTTGGTGCAGCCATTATGCGAACTGAGCGTGACCCTTCGTGGCTCTTACCAGAAGAAGGCACGACTGTCCTCTATCTCGGTGCAGGCCACGGGACTTCAATCAGTCATTTGCACGATCATTTGTGTGGCCAAGGTAACGATTTACGAGGACGTTTAGTTGCTGTTGACCTTGCACCACGATGTCTTCGAGAACTCATTCATATGGCAAAGAGTCGACCTGGTTTAGTTCCAGTGTTAGGCGATGCAAGAAAACATGCTGCTTGGGGTGTCTTACTTCCTCGTAAAGTCGATTGGCTGTTTCAAGATGTTGCTCAAGCCGGTCAAGTCGATATTTTCATCGGAGCATGCCGACGTTTCCTCAACCGTGATGGAACTGGCCTTCTTTCACTCAAAGCAGCCAGTGAGCGCTGGACTGGAGAAGGAGAATCCGCATTATTTGATAAGGTGGAACACCAACTTAACACCTCTGGCTTTGAAGTCGAGGAACGTATTTCATTAACCGGATATGAAGACAATCACGTTCTTTTCGCCGTTCGAAAGATGGAGTGATTCGATGCCCGAATTACCCGAAGTCGAGACCGTTCGAACTGGTTTAGAACAAGCATGGGTTGGACGAACCATTACGCAAGTGACGCTACGCCGAGCAGGTTTGCGTTTTCCATTTCCTGAAAACATGGCACAACGATTGACTGGCCAAATGATTACTCAAGTTCGTCGTCGAGCAAAGTACCTTCTCATCGATACTATGGACGAACTTGTTTTTCTCTCTCATCTTGGAATGTCAGGACGCTATACGCTCATCACAGCATCTGAAGTTCCTCGTTATCTTGAAAAGAATGCGAGTTCAAAACATTCAAAGTTTGGAGAACTCACAGGTTTTGATGGACGCCATGACCACATGGAATTCTGCTTCGATGATGGTTCGGTCGCCGTCTATACAGACCCTCGAAGGTTTGGCGTTGCCGATCTCTTTGAACGGGCAGAAGAGCCGATACAATCCCTCCTTGAACATCTTGGTCCCGAGCCACTTGAAAACTGGACTGCACAAGATGCAGCACGTCGGTGCCAAGGGAAACGTTCACCGATTAAGACCACTTTACTCGACCAGCGTTTTGTCGTTGGTGTCGGTAATATCTATGCTTGTGAAGCTTTACACCGTTCAGGTATTTCTCCAATTCTTCCTACCAATAAACTGGTGCGTAAAGACGGTAAGCCAACCAAAGCCCTCATCACTTTGGTTGAACAGGTCAAAGAAGTTCTCATAGCAGCAATTGCAGTTGGTGGCTCAACACTCAATGACTTCGCTGCAGTCGATGGAACACTCGGCTATTTCGGACATCATTTCCAAGTGTATGACCGAGAGGACGGCCCTTGTCTCAAAGAAGGTTGTAACGGAACGATTGAACGCATTGTGCAAAGTAACCGTTCGACTTTTTTGTGTCCTCGGTGCCAGAAGTAGTCACAGTAGACTCAAGGTGACTGAGCCTGCAAAAAACCAGAGGGCAACTGCAGTAAGTTTGTAGACAACCTCGCCATTCTGACGTAATTTCTCTAATACTGGCGTGCCGGTTAATACGATGGCCACAATCATGTACCAGCCCATGTCGATGGTCATACCAAGTAATCCAATGACGATCTTTGTTTCAATCCCCATGCCAGGTTTGAGAACTTGAGCCAATACTGCTACCAAAAAGAGAGCGATTTTTGGATTAAAGAAAGCGATTGCAAATCCTTCGGTAAACCCTTGACGACCTTTACCATTCGATTCGAGATCGATGTCTTGTAAGGCATTCATTTCAGCAGTCCACATGATGATTCCATACCATATCAAGAGCAAAACGCCGATGATTTGCAGAACTAAGAATACATTGGGTGCGTTTTCTAACAGCAAAATCAATCCGAACACTGCACTTCCAGCATAGATTCCAAATCCAACACCATGGCCAACTGCACAGGCTACACCTTGCTTTCGTCCACCGATGAGGGTATTGCGTAACACGACAATTAGGCTCGGACCAGGTGATGTAGCACCGAGGGAAACGAAGATGCCTGCAGCAAGAATTGCTTCCCAGGCTAAAGGCTCCATGGACTCTCGAGGTGGGCGTGCGTCATCAACGCTTCTCAAGAGAGGCCTTCACCCCTCCGCAAAAATGGAGGTGACATGCGAGGAAGCGGAGGGGTGAGGCTTTGAATCAAATTATAACCCGTAAAAGAACATGGTCGATGGTCGATCTTCAGACATTCGTTCTTCCATTTCTTTCGAAACACGTAAGAAATCATGATGTACTTTTCTTCGCTTTACAACTCGGAGATATGCCATTCGAAGGCTGTCAAGAGTCGTCGGCTGAGTTTTTTCTTGTAGACGGTTACCCATGTTATCTTCATAACTCATACTCCCTCTTGAATGTTCGCTTTCCTGCATCATACACATTTTTACTACCGCTTTCCAGCAAATATTCGATTATTATGGTTAATTGCGGTAATTTCGACTGTTATCCGAGCCGGAACATATTGAGTCTAACTCCTTCGTGAGCAAACAAAAACACTCTCCAAATGAACCATTTCTGAAAGGTAATCCTAAACCTTCATTTGCATTGAGGATTTAACACACATTAGAGAGCGGAAATTCCATATTTTTGTTCTTAGGGTGAGTACATGAAAACGACGTATCGAATGATGGGGATTGCCGACTTCATTACATTGGCAAATGGTCTCTTGGGCTCAGCTGCAATCATGTTCATCATTCTCGCAGTCGAAACACTTCAAAACCCGTATTTTGATGAAGGGGTAAAATCAAATTATATCTGGTTGGCCATGGGGTGCATTTTACTCTCAGCCATTGGAGACATCATCGATGGTCCGATCGCAAGAAAATATTCGAAGAGAAGATTACTTGGTGGAACATTAGATGTTATGTCTGATTGTATTTCCTTCTGTGTTGCTCCTGCCTTACTGATGTTTGTGATGTTTGGCCGATGGGGTGAAGCATCTCCTCTCTGGTCGGTCTCCTTAGGCATTGCCGGTTGCTGGATTATTGTTACTGGAATGCTTCGATTAGCACGATTTCAACATGAAGATGGTTCGGATAAAAATTACTTTCATGGCCTTGCCTCACCTGGAAATGCAATGATTTTGATTACAGTTGCTGCAATGATATGGCTTCAGCCTTCTTCGGGCTATGGTCCAGATGTGACGACGAATTGCATTTTTTGTTTTGAAGCAACGAGTTTTTCTCATGAGAAACCCTTTTTCGACTTTTTAATTCTCCCTGTTATGTTCATTTCAGGTGCCTTGATGATTTCAGATCGGAAACTCTCCAAAGCAAAGAAAGGCATTCCAATGAAACTTTCAGCGCTCCAACTTCTTTCCATAGTCTCAGCAACAATTCTCTCAATTCTTAATTCGACTGAAGTCGGTGAGAATCTCATCAATACGAAGTTTCAATTTGTATTGTACAGTCTTTCTGCAATCCTCTTAGTTGTATACGTTGTAGCTGGCCCTAAAATTGTGGAAATGGATTCGAATGAATCGTTTGAGTCTGAATAATATTCTGACTTTGTTGAATTGCTTTTGCACCTCGAAACACTTCCGAAGAGTTTTCGGAGTCATCTCCAATCCAAAATGTAATTTTTCCTTTAGAAGTATGACCCGCGTATACGCGTAGAAGAGTATGTTTCCGCGCATGCATGTCATTCCTAACTTTCCGGAAAACAGCCATAGACCGAAACACTTTTACGGTAGATGTGCATTCCATTGCTTGAACCGGACAGGTGAGCAATATGAGGGGACCAGAATTCAACAACCAATTTTCGTTGAAGCGGACCCTCCGTCTTCGCCGTTAACGCGACTGATCCGGGTTTGGGCAGCGTAGCTGCATGTGTATCAAACACATGTGCAATCGCTGTCTTCTGTAAAGCAGTTTGGAGGTATGGTGTAGTGGATAGCATCAGGGATTTCGAATCCCTGGACCCCGGTTCGAGTCCGGGTACCTCCGCCTGTGTTGCATTCAAAGGGGCATGGTGTAATGGATAGCATTGGAGATTGCGAGTCTTCGGACCCGGGTTCGACTCCCGGTGCCCCTGCCAACTCGCCAACCATGGAGATGGAATACTCAACCCAAGGACGTGAAAAATATGAATGAAAAAGAAAACAAAACGAATGAAAACCAAACCATGAACGAAGAGCCTCATCCAGAGATTGCAGCCATTGACCATAATGGAAATTTGGAACCCATCGAGAAATTGATGACGATATTTTCGGCATACAACCACCAGCACAGAGCTGAAGCAACAGCATGGACGGTTTGGCCAGAGTGGGAACTCGTTCTCACATCGATGGAAGATGACCTTCAGTTTGTAGATGCCGAAAGAGATACTCCAGAAATCATCGCTGAAAGACAGTACTGGCTCAACGTTATGCAGTTTATTCACGACAGTGATGCAGTGACGCTTGACGAGTACACTCTCATCGTTGATGGAATACACGGTCATCAATTCACGTTTGATATGTGCCTCGAGTATGAGTATTGGGTATCTCCAAGAAGTCTTGTCGAGCATTACCAAAAAACCAATATCGGTCCGCCTTGGAGAGAAAATACACTGCTGTATTTCTCAAGGCATGAGATTGAACATTCACTTGAAGCATATTGGGAATGTCCAGAACATGTTCCAAAGTATGGTGGTCAGCCAACAAGATTCACGCAAGGAAACAGATTTTGCATCGATAAAGAGGACAGCGACATATTTCCGCTTGCTCTCCAGACCCTCATCCAACTTTGTATTGATGATACAGAAATGTGGAGTATGATGTTTGAACAGGACATGAGGGATATTGAACACCATGAATTCATGGAAAGGAAATGGCCTGGTGGAAGACCGGATCAAGACTGGGAGTACCAGTGAGGTGATGCGAATGAAAAATAAGAACAACAAGAAGGAGAGTGTTTGGATGAATCCGATTCACAAAACAAATGAATGGTTTATCGAAAACGGATATACCGACCCGATGGAAATGATTGACCACTCTGGTAATTTAGAATTGGCCGATGCCTTTCTCAATATTTTTGTTGCTTATAATCAACATAATATCGCTGAGGGTAAGGTGTGGGATACATGGCCTGAATGGGAATTGTGTCTTACATCAATGAAGGATGACCTTCATTCCGTGGACAAAGAAAACGATTCACCTGAACTCTTAGCCGAAAGAGAACATTGGCTTGCAGTTATGCAATTCATGCATGATAGCGACACAATTAGTATCGAGCAATACACCATTACGATCAAGGGTAATTTTGGTAATACCTTCTCCTTTGATTTCGCTTTGGCTCATCAGGGCTGGGGTGCACCTGGAACATTTGCTGAGCACAAAAAAATCTTGGACGCGGATGGCCTAAAACCCAAAGCGTGGATGTGGGCACCAAGACAATATGAATCTAAATCTCAGATAGGCCATTCTCTTGGGCCTTTTTGGGTATGTCCTGACCATGTTCCGATACATGGGGGTGAATCCACGATTCACACCTCAGATGTCACATTTTGCATCGATGGAATGAATGAAAATTACCCTTCAAACCTTCTTTCCTTGATACAATTATGTATCGATGATAGGCATATTTGGTCAATGCAGTTTGGTTCTGATGTCTATGAACAGGTCAGGATTGAATGGTGGGAGGAACATTGGCCTTTCGGAAGGCCAGAAGATTTCAACTGTCAGTATTCGAAGGAAGAATTCAGTTCCATAAAAGATGGATGGAAAAGAGAAGCGAACAATAGAATAGAACAAGGAGGAAATCAAAATGAAGAAGAATAAAAATAATAATATGAATATAAACGAAATAATGGCGATGTTTGTCGCTTACATGCAGCAACAGATGGAATATACAGGTATGAGAATAAAGGCCATGAAAGAGTGGGAAATGGAAGAAGGTGAGATTGAAACTGTCTTGATTCCAGAAGAAGCAGAACCGTCCTACGGTAAAGAATTCTCAAAGGAGTGGTTGTGATGTTCACATGGAGACCCAATTCAAGCGCACCCTTGTGGGATGCAGCAGATGCCAATGAGGCGGCAGAACCGTTCTTTTCAGACATCAGCATCGAACACGACAAGCAAATCGGACCATCGTGCGTAGCAACCACGTTAGCGATGATTGCGAGGTCGACAGGTGCAGAGGTGACCCCAGATGAGATGAAGCAAGTTACCAATTCACAATCACCGCACTCATGGTCAAATGCGTTGAAGCCGTATGGTATGCAGTTAGCGTATTGCAATCATGACTTGAGAAGAGTCGAGCATTATATCGATGAACTGGTCGAACACAACGATTTGTTCTTCCTTTGCTTCTACTCAGTCAACCCGCCAAGTGATCCTGATGCCAAAGGTAAACTCTGTACTGCGCACATTGTCACACTGCACAAGGATACCATCTATGATACTGCAAAGCACAGCAGTTCAGGTGGCGTGATAGCAGCTCAAGACTATGCAAGATTGGAAAGACAAACCAAGAGAATCTTCAGAGTGGTTCCGCTTGGCCATCCGAGGTGTGTATGATGAGTCAAAGTATGGCAAGTGAACTGCCTTTGAACGGATTTGGAACTTGTGTCACCTATGGAGAAGGAAACGACATGGGCATTGGCTTACCCATTGAAATTGATGAGAACAGGCCGGTTGTGATTGCACATCCTGCAGCTGGGAATCATTACTCTGCCAGCATGAGTTT
>CAJJCQ010000055.1 GCA_905182725.1 uncultured Candidatus Poseidoniales archaeon | reverse complement strand
GGCCATACAATGAGGTCTTGACCATCTCCAGTTAATCCAAACGCCGAAATCTGTTGAGTGCCTGAAAAGACACCTACTGCGGTATCGTATTCATGAAGAGTATCGCCACTTAGAATGAACAAATCAGAGCCAGAGCGAGCCATTCCATTGATGGCATTACTCGTTAACCAATTACCATCGTTCCAAGTTGAGAGCCAAAATCCTGAACTCCAATCGTATCGTGCTAATCCATTGGACGGTGAAGCAAGAAGCAACTGGTTTCCAGATACAATCATTTCTGTAATTTCATCGGAATGAAGGCTGTTAGCCGTCGACCAAGTCGATAACGCACTGCCGGTACCGAGGTCCCAGCGTACAACGCCCTCATCATCAAAAGAAATGTAGAGAATATTGTTGACTTCAAGCATATCCAATGCTACGCCTTGTGTTGTTTTGGTCATAGCGACCGACCAACTCACTCCATCCCATTGAGCTACACCGTCCTGGTTGGCGGCGTAGACATATCCATTGGAGGCAATCATGAATTTGTCATAGGCTGCTTGCGACGGCCAATTTTGAACACTGTTCGCAGGATGGGAGAGAGGCGTTTGTTCACTCGTATCATCAAGAGAAAAGGCATGAAACTCATTTTCAGTAAGAACATGAAGTAGATTATTGGTTGTGTCTATTGCTAAATCATAAACAGGAGAGTCAAATTCAAGCACATCGATAACAAGAGGATCGTTTGAATAATCCAATGCCAAAAGAGCATCGTCGATTGCAAGATACATGCGACCATCATCAGGGTGAATCGCTGATGCAGCAATTACGAGTTCCAAAGGAGCGAGTGCCACCATTGGGTCGACGGGCGAGAGTGCCTCTATGACCAGTTCCGTGATTTCAGCATCCGAAGGAAGTGTCCAAGTTGCACCCGAATCGCTGTTCGGACTTAGGCGACCAGAGTATGGATTTGGACCCGTGAAACTGTCTTGGGAGCCAAGCATTCCAAGGCCACGCCAGTCGAGTAAATTAACGCCAATATCACTTGCGACAAGCATTGGCTCTTCAATCATTAAACCATCACTTCCATCGACTCGGACTTGGAATGAAACGTTGGACAGGTCTGCGCCTGGTGCGAACTCTAACGTCCATGAAGCACTTGCTTGGCCACCCGTATCCGGATTCGCTCCAACCGCATCGAGTTGAACCCACCCAGTATCGTTGCTGCCTTCTTGAGGCCAAACAGTAGTGATGGAGGTTTCATGAGCAGAAACGCCAGAGATTGTGAGTAATGGTGCAGCCGATGAAAGCAGCATTAACACCACCAAAAGAAGTGCTCTTTGAGTGTCGCGGGGCAGGGCCGCAGTGTTCGTCTTCATGTTCATCAAACCCAATCGGGGTTTTAGGGTATTTGAACGCGTCCCTCGGTCGTGTGGGGAAATATCATAAAATCCGCCTTTTTTCTACCCTTATCCTCATTGTCCTGTACTTCTTCTATTTTCTTTTCAATGACAAAACATATCCTGCGAAAATCGAATCCAAGCCAACAGATTGACTCCCCAGCCCACCGTTTTCACGGAACACTGAAACCTAAGGCCTGCTACGTTGGAGAGGGCCCAACTATGAATCTCGATAAAAAGGAGCGCTTACTTCGGAAAGAGGCGCTGGAATACCACGAAGCAGAACCGCGTGGTAAAATCAAGGTTGTGCCTACAAAACCGCACTCAACAGCTCACGAACTCAGCCTTGCGTATTCACCAGGTGTTGCCTATCCGTGCCTCGATATTGCAGAGCGCCCTGAAGATGCTTACCGCTATACTTCGAAAGGAAACTTAGTTGCTGTTATTTCAAACGGGACTGCTGTACTTGGGCTGGGTAATATCGGCGCACTTGCGAGTAAACCAGTGATGGAAGGAAAAGGCCTCTTATTGAAGACGTTCGCAGACATTGATGTTTTTGATATTGAAGTCGATACCGAAGACCCCGAATCCTTTATCGAAACAGTTGTTAACATTTCCAAAACTTTTGGAGGAATTAACCTTGAAGATATCAAAGCACCAGAATGTTTTGAAATTGAACGCCGTATTGCAGAAGCAACAGATATACCAGTTATGCACGATGATCAACATGGCACGGCGATTATATCTGCGGCTGCTTTGTTAAATGCAGTTGAACTGCAAGAAAAAAGCCTTGATACAATAAAAGTCGTGGTTATCGGAGCAGGTGCGAGCGCTATAGCTTGCTCAAACCACTATGTCGCCATTGGTGTTACCCGTGAAAATATCTCAATGGTCGATAGCAAAGGCATTGTCACCAAAGCCCGACTTGAGGCTGGAGAATTGAATGAATACAAAGCACCCTTTGCACACGATCGAGAAGCAGGAGATTTAGCAGATGCTTTGCGAGGCGCAGACGTCATGCTTGGTCTCTCTCGAGGTGGACTTGTGAGCAAAGAAATGATCGCCACAATGGCCGACAAACCAATCATCTTCGCGCTTGCTAATCCAACGCCCGAAATCACTCCAGAGAAGATTTTAGAAGTTCGCAGTGACGCCATTATCGCGACCGGTCGTTCAGACTATTCGAACCAGGTCAACAATGTTCTTGGGTTCCCCTACATTTTCCGTGGGGCTCTTGACGTTCGTGCCCGAGATATTACTCAAGGCATGAAAATGGCAGCGACTTATGCACTTGCAGAACTTGCGAAAGAACCCGTTCCAGATTATATTTCAGCAGCCTACGATGGCGCAACAATGCAATATGGACCCGATTATATCATTCCAAAGCCGTTCGACCGTAGGGTTCTGATTTGGGAAGCATCAGCAGTTGCTCAAGCAGCAGTCGAAGAAGGCATAGCGGCCGTTAAGCCCGAGGACTTTTCAATTGTTGATTACCGTGAAGAGTTGGAAGCACGACTTGGCCTTTCCTATTCCATCATGCGGCATGTCATCAATCAAGTTCGAGGGAAAGGGAAACGAATTGTCTTCCCGGAAGGTGATAACGAGAAGGTTTTACGAGCTGCGGCCCAATTGGTCGAGCAGAAGATTTGCTACCCAATTCTCTTGGGGCCAATCAAGCGTATTGAAGCCATGATTGAAGAGCTTGGATTACACTTTGAGTACGAAGCCTTTGACCCTCGTAACGATAAGCGACGGAAGGGTGTTTTTGCTGAAAATATGATGCATAACCGCGGCCGGAAAGGTATGACGTATGCTGATACACATCGCTTGCTCAAATCGCGACCCTATTTTGCGAGTCAAATGGTGATGGCTGGAGATGCAGATGGATTTGTAGGCGGCGTCAGCCGAAATTATGACGATGTCCTTCGCCCAACACTTGAGGTCATTGGTGCTGATGAAAAAGCACATTGCGTCGTCGGTTGTTACATGATGAATGTCAAAGGCCGAACCATTTTCTTGGCTGATGCAACAGTGAATGTTTACCCCGATAGCCGAACACTCGCTGAGATTGCTGTTCAAACCGCTAAAGTTGCCCGACGTTTTGGTGTAGCTCCGAAAGTTGCCATGCTGTCCTTCTCCAATTTTGGTTCAAGCCGAGCTCAACGATCTGAGCGAATTGAAGACGCCATTGAATTCGCTCGTGAACTTGACCCTTCATTAGTCATTGATGGACCTATGCAAGCAGATACAGCACTCAACGGTGCCGTGCAAAGCGAGTACCCATTTATGGATTTCAAAGGTCCAGCAAATGTCTTGGTGTTGCCGAACCTCGCTGCTGCTAATATTGCATACAAACTGCTTGAAGAACTTGGAGATGCAGAGATGACTGGCCCAATTTTGGAAGGAATGGATAAACCTGTACAATTGGTTGCACGACAGGATGGAGTTCGGCACATCGTCAATATGGCTGCAATTTGTGCCGCAGATGCACTCCGTCAAGATTCCTATTGGGAAACTCTAGTCACGCCTTCCACTGGGAGCTGAGTTCTTCACTTCATCGAAGGAAACGGTAGGTCTACGTGGTCGCCAAAAGGCACCAGTCACAAATCCTGCACACAAGCCACCAAACAACAAGTTGGCCCATCCACTGGTCACATATCCCCCCATGCCTCTGGCGATTGGAATCGCAAAGGATGGAATTACACCGAGCAGAAACGTCCAGAATATTTCACCGCGAATATTAGAGGAGAAATCAGCGTTGAGTGGAACTCGGATTGCCTCACCTTCACGCACTGGAGTAATGACGAGGCGTGCGACCATCCCACTTAATTCACGGTCCATCGGAGCACTTGAAAGTGCAGTAATCCCTTTTTGATTGGGGTGAGTTTCGATAGCGGTTCGATGATTCGCCATTGGGCCGATTCCCGTAAAAGAGCGAGGGCGTCCATCCATCATTGCACCTCGGTAATTATCAGATACACCATCGGCTAATATTTCGATCTTCTTCGCTTCCAATTCCAATTGAACTTGCTCATGTGCATGTCGCCACTCGCCTTCACTTGGACAACGCACTTCCCATGATTTCGAAGAATCAAGTCCATACTCAAATGATTCGAATCGTTCGGATAATTCTGTGCAAATTTGTATCAGCCGGTCACCACTCAATATGATTTCAGTTTCATCGAGTTCGAGAAGTGTTTGTAATTGACTCTGTGATAAAACCGATTTCATCACATAGAATTCGGGGCATTGAACTTCGTGGCGAGGTCGTTGGCTCCCATACATCCAGCCGCCTTTTTCAGTTCCAAGAAAAACGCTACCTGCTTGAACGGGAGTGAATTCAATATCTCGATATTGAATTGACAACTTCTCACCTCATTGTATGGTTGCTTCCATGCGACTGTACCATGCCATGCCGTTGGTATGATCTTCAAGCAATGAGAATTGAGGGAATGGGGAAATGGAACGCATGTAGCCGAATACTGAGAAGTCTACGAGGTCAGGGCTCTTTCCACCAAAGTAAGGTTGTGTGTTGTGGGCTTCGGTAAATTCGGTCAAGAGATCATGCCAAAGTTGCTTTGGTTTCCGTCCATCATTTTTGACCCTTTTTCGAGCAATGAAACCCCACATAATTGGGAATCCAGCCCACGCATATAATCGCTTTGAAAAGAAACCAAACTTCTCAAGTTTTGAAATTTTTAGCGTTGTTTTTAGAGCTGATCCAATGCTGCCATAGAGGATTGGAATCGTGGCTTTAGACATTTTACTATCAGACCAATCAAGCCATTCTTGTTGACGTTCAGCATCACCAATAGCAGCTAATTTCCCATCGTTGTATGTTGAATCAATGTGTTTCAAAAGTGGAGTTGAGTCAACATGATATTCACCCTTTTCGTCAGTAAATACGGGCACTTTACCCCAGTTGTCAGTAAAACCCACTTCTTTCTTAATTTTCATGCCATTGACACTGACATAATCAACATCAAGTTTGAGATACTCAATCAATCCCCGTACCTTCCAACAAAAAGGGCAGGTGTAGAGCATATGGAGGGTAGGCGTTTGACCCATGGTATGAGGGGGTTGCCGCCCCTTCTTCAATCCTCGTCATCCGCCTCAGGTTTCCAACCAGGCTTCCAAAATTCAAGATTGTCAAGCCAAATTACCCATTCTACATCTTCACAAGTAAGCAAACGAAAAGCACGAGCATCCAGTCCACTTCGATTGATATCACTCAGAATCCCATCACGGGCCGCATCGCTCCATTCGACCTGCATCCTTCGAATTTCTCTCCGGGCTTCGGCTGGGTTATCGAAATTCAATTCACATACATCTCTCAATTCAGAGATTAAAATACGGTTATCCTTCAGCAAAGGATCGTTGATAGGGGCCCGATATGCCTTCGCCTTTTTTCCAAACGGCCACCAACCCATGCCCATCACTTACTGCCCCTTCCCTAAGACATTTTGTACGCATGTGTATGAGGGCTTCATGAAGAAGGGCACCTTGGCAAAACCATGGCAAGAGTGACGGTTCACCTTCATGGGGTTCCAAAGGAGAAAGCAAACCGTGAACTCATTGAAATGTATTCGAAGCGGATTTCATCACGTGGAATTCGTATTGAATATCACTCGGATAAAATGGGTGTTGAAGCCTATGCCAGTTACCTTGGAAAAAGAAAAGGCACGGTCATCTATTTGGATGAAGGCGGTGAAATGCTGGACTCTCTCGAGTTTTCTAGCCGTGTGCAAGAGTGGAACATCGCAGGAGATGAAACTCATTTGGCGATTGGGCCAGCACAAGGCTGGCCTTCCGGAAGTATTCCCACCAATGAACGCCTGTCTCTTTCAAAAATGACCTATCCACACGAGCTTGCGAGCGTTCTTTTGGTCGAACAATTATATCGTGCAACTGAGATTCTGCGTGGAAGCGCTTATCACAAGGCCTGAGCAAAGTGTCAAAAAGTGGCGTTTTGTCGAGCGATACAGAGGGCGATTATGTTAGCATTTGAAACGAATACTTTGGAGTGGATTTTGATTGGTTTTGAAGCAATCATCGGCCTTCTCTTGTGCATTGGTTCGAAAAGTCAACCCTTCCCTCGCCCCTCTCGAAGATTTGGGCAATTCATTTTGGTTCTTACTTTGTTGATCGCTGTGGGTCAAATGGCACCCGTCCCTGTCACAGTAACCGGACATCTTGTCATACTCACCGGAATTGGTTCGTTCGGCCTTCTTGCCGGAATTCACCATTTAATCCGCACTCGCAGAGAAGTGCTCATTGCTCCATTTTCTGGCTTTTTCTTCTGCGTGGGTGTCGGCGGATTGATGATTCAAACATGGAGTAGTCTGAATCAATTTGAACAATGGGCAGGCTTTTTCTCTCTCGTCATGCTTGGTGGCGGACAGACATGGTTGGTATTTCGTGGCCTTTTGATTGGTCGCTTACCTCTCGCTTGGAGTCAAGCAGGAATGGTTGCTCTACAACGTGGACAAATCAGCGGCGATAAAGGAGCAATTGCCTGCTTTGAAAAGGGATGGGATGCTGAGGAAGAGCACTTGAATCCGATGGCATACCTTGCACTTCACAGGATTCATTTATTCATTGAAGATCAAGATACGGCGGAAGAATGGTTTGAATCACTTCTGGCAGTAGGCGGTGAAGAAGCTGTTGCTGTTGAATGGATTCAAGCGATTCATGAGGCACTGAAGAAAATTGATTCTTCAGGGGCGCTCCGACTTCCATCAATCGACCTCTCCGAACAAGAATAGCCCTTTTCCGGAAACATTACTGCCCAAACCGGAATATTCTAGATGAGAAAGGGTTTATTCTGATACATGAAGGCAAAGGGCTTAAGAGGTATAAAAACAATATATTACCATGGGAAAAACATTGAAGCCACAAGAAGAATGGACACGAGGCACCTTTTTTTGGCTGGCTGTTGTTATCTGGTTCTCTTCGAGCCTTCTTTCCCAAGCAGCCTATGTGGCGTTTTACGGTGTGCCGTATGATGCAATCACTCTTCTCAAAGAATTCGGACCACTGTATTATGCAGTTTTGATCGTGGAATTAATGATATGGGTAGGAATCGGTTCAGCCGTCTTTCTCCGATTTGCAAAAAAACTTGTTCCGAAGTTTCAATCACCTTTACCTTCGGCATGACACTGAGCGCCGTTTCTTCTTAAACCCCTCAAAAACGGCGAAAATCATTGTTCTCCGCCGATGACTTGATGGTCCTTCAAGTTAAGGAACGCATGTGAAAGAGCACTCAGATCTCCCCTTCTTTTCAGGACGTCCAATGGATGTCTGTTCATTGGCGGACGAAGATGTAGCATTGCGTACTCTGCCGAAAGGTGCAAGAATTGTTTCTCTTGAAGATGCCAGAGAGAACTTACAGAAAGTAACTCGATGGTTGGCAGAGCTCCAAGCGATGAGTGATGAGGCCCACGACCTTACCGAAGAACTGGAAGTCTTACTTGAATCGCTCGAAGCGGAAAGTGAACATGTCGTAGAAGTTGCTGAACAATTAGCACAACTTGTGACTCATTGGCAAAGTGTAACGTCAAGAATCGAAGCGACTGGGACGCGAATCGCTTGCCTAGAACCTGGCCGATTAGAATGGTATGGAGTGGTCGATCAGCATCTGGCATTGTATTCATGGCGCTTTGGTGAAGAAGATATTGAATGGTATCATCCAATCGATGCAAGTTTCCTCGCCCGAAAACCACTCATAGAAGCATGACTTGGGGTTGCCTGAGGCAGAGTCATGGTACGTATCACGCGAGTCTATACAGGTACAGGAGACGAAGGTCAAACTTCACTCGTCGATGGGTCACGACGTTCAAAAACTGACCCGCGTCTTGAAGCAGTCGGCACATGCGATGAACTCAACGCGCTTCTTGGAATGTGCCTAATGGAAATTGCCCGTCTCCCAAAGCATGAAGATGGAGGCAACCGAACTACTGTTCAACGTGTTCAATTGATTGCGAACCAAGTTCTTCCCCGACTACAAAACGAACTTTTTGACCTTGGAGCTGAATTAGCATGCCCACCAACGGAATTACCCGAAGGAATGGTTGTTTTGAATGAGAACCAAGCATCGGTATTGGTCGATGAAATGGATGCATGGCTCGAACAACTCGAACCACTGACTAGCTTTATTCTCCCCTCTGGTGGAGGCCCAGAAGCCGTAATTCATCTTACTCGCACCGTTACTCGGCGTCTCGAGCGTACTGTTCTTCGTCTTGCTGAATCAGAAGGAGATGATGCGGTTCGACCACTTGTTCTTGTCTACCTTAACCGCCTCTCAGATTGGTTCTTTGTTTTCGGGCGCTGGGTTTGTTTGGGCCTTGGAAATGAAGAATCACTTTGGATGCCACTCGGACGTAGAGGCCCAGAAACTGGCGTTGGTGCTTTGATTCGTAAATTAAATCAGAACGATGAGGAATTCAAGCAACTTTGAATCATTCCTTGCCAAGAGAAATCATATGGCGTCGTGCATTTTCGAGAATGCTCCGTGTTTCATCATGCGTGAGTTGTTCATTTGCTTGTTCCCAATCCAGCCACATATGGCCTTGGTGTTCATGTGAGAGCGTGACTGTAATACGTTCTGTCTCAGCCAAATACCAGTAGACTTGCTTCGTCCGTTTACGGCCCTTGTGCCAGTATGAATATTCACTTCGCTCAACAAAACCCGGAACAAATTCAATTTCATCAATTCCAGTCTCCTCTCCAAGTTCACGCCGAGCCGTTGCATGATGGTCATCATCATTTTCTTCAATATGCCCTTTGGGGAAATCCCAGTGGCCTTGCGGATATTGGAGGAGAAGAATTGTCCCGTAATTGACCAAAACGATGCCACACGAGGTCTCCATGAATTAAGCAGACTGGCAATAGGTCAAGTCAATTGTGGAGAAATGTTCACCAAAAACCTTCTTGGCCAGCGCGCACACCCATCGCGTCATGCCTCCTTCTTCGACGCCATTGAAACGAGCAGGATTACCTGAGTTTAGTCGAATTATCGCTGATTCAGATCTCGACGGACTTTGTGCAGCTGCAGTGCTCAAAGCAGCTAACCCAGATGCAGAAGTTCATTTCGCCCATGCTGCATTAGTCCGTTCAGGAGCCATCGATGCATTGGTTGACCGTTCTACGGCAATGGTGGATTTACCTTTCCACCCTGAATGCGGCTGGTATTTAGATCACCATCAAACCAATCGCCCGAATGAAGAAGAGGAGGCGCAGTTTATTCTCAATGGAGGTACCTGTCACTGGGAAGCAACACCCTCTGCTGCTCGGCTTGCCTATGATGTCTTGAGTCCCTATATCGATGTCTCACACTTAGAAGAAATAATGCCGGTAGTTGATGCACTTGATTCAGGTCAAATCACCCGCGAGGAATTTATTGAAGATGGCCCAATCCTCCAACTCGCTCGCTCGCTTTCACTTAGAGAATCAGAACACATGCACCATGTTCTCACTTTACTTTCTCAAGGTTCAACCCTGGATGAAGTTTTACAAGACCCAAAAATATCTCCTCACATTGAGAGGGCACGGCATGAACGTAAAGCAGCGCAAGCAGTTGTCGAACAACATACTGAAATCATTGACCGTCTTGCTGTTTGTCGTATGGATGAAAAAGGAGTTCGCTCAAACGGTTACTTAGTCACTGCATGGGCTGGAGAGAGGGCAGACGCGTGCTGCATCATTCACGGGTATGCTGACGGTTCGATTGAAACCCCAAACCGTCCAGCTCTTTCGGCAAGTTTCTATGCGAATTCATTTCTGGAAAATGGCCAAGGCCGATATGATTTATCACGATTAGCAACTGCAATGGATCCAACGGGTGGAGGCCATGCGAATGCTTGTGGTTGTCGAATTCAAGCACCAGGAGTAGACTCAAACCTCGAGACATGGCTTCGAATGTGGCGAAACCGGAGCGAAGAACTTGCTATACAGTGAGTTCACAAGACTTTGAAAATTTGCAAGAACCCCAAGAAGGCATGAAGGAAAGCGAGGACTACAATCAAGTCAGCAGCTCGCCCATGTTTCAATGCATGGTGGGCGAATTTTTCACCACCCTTTCGAGCATCACGAGCTCGACGACCCATCCGTGCGAGTAAGAACAGCAAAACAAATCCAACCGGGCCCATGAATCCATGAAGGCTCGGTTCGAATGCCGTGACAAAACTTTCATTTTCTCTCCAACCGACAAAAGCGCGACTCAAAAAGGCAATACAAATCACGAAAAATGCAGACCAAATCAGCCTGTTACCGTATTTTTCATGTTGATTGAGCGCTTTGTTCCGCGACTCGCCTTTGAGTTCATGGCTTTTTCTGCGCCAAGAATATTGCCACCAAATCCAACCAAGCAGCCCTGTTGCAAGTAAAGGATGGAGCAATAAAACTACAATACGAACGATGTCCATGCTATTCCTCCAACTACCTCCAAGTGTTCTTTGTTCAAGGATGTTCGTAGACTTCTAAAGGAAACGAATCGATTTGAGTTCTAGATGACGCTTCCGGTGGATTGAAGGAGGGTAGGTTGAGCCAATGGGAGAGGAGGGGGAGCATTGCAAGAGAGCCACATGTCCAATTGTCTTGAAGTTGCTTTCAAAACCAACGTCACAAAACCTCGACGTCAGTCATTAGTAGTGAAAACTGCTGACTGGCAATTACTCGAGAAACCTTGGCGCCCAATTCTCCTTTTGGCCCTTGCCGAGACAGAACTTCCTGCGGCTGATGAAGATGAATCAGATTCACCATCCCGTCGCCGACCATCCGGTGGCCGGGGTAGAAACCGTCGTGGAGGCCGAGGCGCTTCTGGCCCAATGGACTCACTTCCATCAGCCACAGAAATGCTCCTCCCTTCAGATTACAGTTCCGCTTATCGACTTGCAGTTTTGATGGTCCACAAACTTCTCAACAAAGAAGAGTGGGAAGAAGAATGGGAAACCACCGAGAAATCATTGCGTGAAACATGTTTGGAAAAGGGAGTTCACCCGGTTTGGCTCGACCTCGCTCAACGGACTGCAATTCTCGGCCAATTTGCTGCTTTCCCGAAAGCAAAAGTGAGCAAGGCAAAAGCAGGTAAGAAGGTGAAATTGGATTTGGCTTTCATCAATCCTTTGAATACCGAGGATTTGGTAGCAGCCATTGAGGAAATCTCAGTTACTGTTACAGACGCAGAATCTCAAGTAGCACTCCGAAACATTGTTTCACAACTTTCCTCGGGAAGACAATTGCACCCGGCGGAAATCCTTTACCATCTGGAAGGACAAGCCTCAGCATTGAGTGCACTGTTGGCATTAGCATCTGACAAAGACCCTGCAGAATCTCTCGACCGTCTCAAAGAGATCGATGCAGACTTGGCTGAACAACTGAATGACCTTCACATGCTTCGCCAAGGCAAAGTGTTGGACTGGAAGAAATCAAGAACCGCAAAAGGAAACCATTCATTGGCAGCAGCGCGGCAACTTTTGGCTTGGGAGAATCCCCCAGATGCAGCATCAAAACTTTCTTCGAAGCAACTCGCTGAAGGACTCGAATTACTTCGCGAACATACCACGAATGCGGTTCAAATGGAGAAAATTATGTGGTGGCGGTTGAACGCACTTCACAAAGAAGGAAAATCGGAAGAAACAATTCAACTTCTGACCAGTTTGAAACTCGACCATCATACCGAGTTGTCAACATTAGCGCCTTTGCTTTCTGAACTCTCAGGCGATGTAATTGATCAATGGCTCCTTGAACAAATTCCAATTTTGGATGATGGGTCACTGGTGGCATTGATTCAAATGAAATCATTACCTTTGCACATCCGTTCTATGGCTGCAAAGAATCTCTCGCACGAATCAAGTGAAGCTTGGGAAAGCGTTTTCCCTCTTCTGATTGACATCTATACACAAAGTATGGAATTAAATCTCCTTGCTCAAATGGTAACATCCAATGATTTGATTCCAATATCTCACCCTTACGAAACCTTACTTGTATCCCACTTACTTGATGCAGGAAGTGATAATGAACTTTGGATCAAAGTCCGAGGAGCCCGAAGAGCAGCCCTTTCAGAAGTTCACAGCATTGATGCACCCGACTCTTTCTCGTCAACATCTGAAGCACTGCTCATGCTGTTCGAAGGGGAAAACATCGAAGATAACCGCCTTACTACGGTACTTGACAAACAAGGCCTTCTGGCCTTTGGACCGATTCGTCAAGCACTCAGAGATGGCGGTAGTGGAATTGCCTCCTCGACCCACCTTTCAAATCTCGAACAAAGTATTGCTTCAGCACAACTCACCGATATGGAACGTGTTCTTTTCAATGCGGTAATCGCAACATTACGTCTTAATCACGTGGCTTTGATGCTTCAACACGGAAATTCAGATGTTGAGCATATCGAGACCCTCAATACCTTGTTGAGCAATTCGATTATCCCAACTGGAATGATTCACAGCGTGCGTCATTTGGTGTTAGAGCACGATATAGGACTGCCATCACTTGTTCGCTGGTACCAAAACCATGACGCCTTATCACCATGGCACACCCTTGCACGTGCGGCTGTTTATGCATCAAACCAAGAAGAATTGAATGCTGCCCGCGACTATCGTAAAGCAGGAGATCATGAAGAATTTGATTACGAATATTCACTTACTTTGTATCGTAAAGCCCTCATCCATTTGGCATTCGCTGAGCAATGGCGAGAAGCAGTTGAACTCCTTGATGCACAACCTGCTCTCAAGAGTGCAATTACCCAACGGTTCCAATTGTATCTACGAGTTTCTCATACAGCCAAATCAAAAGATACCAATTCAGCAACCCGTTTACTGAAAGAGTTCGTTAAAAGAACCAAAATGGAAATGGAAGAAAATGAGGAAGGCGAAATGATTGAAGTCATGAGAGTCTACCATGCAGAAGACGATTTGGACATGCTCAAAACCTATCCTCACGAACACCCACGGCCACTTCCAACAGATCCATTTTGTGGAAGAGTTACTGCTGCAACAAACTCGTTGCATAAGAACCGCCGAAGACAAAAGAATACGTTCGATACCCGGTTTAACCAACTGATGCAATTCGGTTCTCCATCAACAGATGAAGTCTACTCACTTGCAAGTGAAGCTGCAAAGGTTCGTCCTGTTGACGGTTTAATGTTCCTTGAACGGGCCCAAAACAGTGCATATTTCAACGAAACTGAAATTCGAAGTTTGCAACAGGCTGAATTATCTCTTTTCTCTGTCAATAAATCTCAAATTCCAAACGCCTCTCGTCGTTATCTGCGTAATCTTTCCCTTGTTCCATTGGTCATTGTCGATACCAATATTTTGGTCGATGCTTTAATCGGTCGAATCTCTGAAAAGTTACACCTCGTTGGTGAAATCAGTCTTGATATTCAAGGGCAAGGAAGTTTCCATAAAATCCTCCTCAGCAAGGCGAATGATAAGAAATTGCAATTATGGTTACCCGATATTGTCAAGCAAGAATTAACCGGTATCGCTTCAGGAATTAATCAACTTAAGAGCCGATTCGATGATGCTTTAGTATCTCCAGAATTACTTGATAATATTTTCAACGCAAAGACACTCACTACACTCGTAAATGAAGTCATCAAGGATTACAACACGTGGAGTCCAATGGATTTGGAAATTGAATCCGAAGCAGGCTCGGAAGATACGAAAGCAGCGATTGAAACGTTCTTACTTGAATCAACAGAAATTTACGAAGAAATCACTGCTATGAAGCGAACTCGTGGAGAACCAATCCGCACCGTTCTCGAAGGCCGTGATATTTACCCAGAAGCACCGGATAGAACTCTGATGCGTATTGCTTCACAACTGGCAACTCAATCTCTTCAAGACCTTGGAACAGTATTGATTGCAACCCGTGATGGTGATTTCACACTCGTCGCTCGTGCTTTCGAAGAACAATTTGGCTTTGGAATTGCCAAAAATAGCCGTTCACTCAACGCTTGGCTCAAGTGAGCACTCACATGTGAGCAATCATTGCATCGCCGAAGGCGCTGCATGAGAGAAGTATTGCATCATCCATCAACCGCTCAAAGTCGTAGGTAACGGTTTTTGCAGATATTGCTCCTTCCATACCCTTGACAATCAAATCAGCGGCTTCGATCCAACCCATATGGCGAAGCATCATTTCTGCGGAGAGAATAAGTGAACCCGGATTTACTTTGTTTTGACCAGTGTACTTTGGAGCAGTACCATGGGTCGCTTCAAAGATAGAAATTCCAGTTTCGTAGTTGAGGTTCGCACCTGGTGCAATACCGATCCCGCCAACTTGTGCAGCTAATGCATCCGAGATGTAATCGCCGTTCAGATTCATTGTGGTCAAGACAGAATATTCCGAAGGTCGAGTAATAATTTGTTGTAACATTGCGTCTGCAATGACGTCCTTTACGAGAATTGTCTTACCGGTATTTGGGTTTTCAAAGGTGCACCATGGTCCACCATCGAGTTCAGTTGCTCCAAATTCATCTTTAGCAATTGAATAACCCCAATCGCGGAATCCGCCTTCTGTGAATTTCATGATGTTTCCTTTGTGAACAATGGTTACGCTTTCCTTATCGGTATCGACGGCATGTTGCAGAGCAGCTCTTACAATACGTGCAGTTCCTTCTTGTGAAATAGGCTTGATACCAATTCCAGAAGTGTTCGGGAATCGAATTTTATCGACGCCCATCTCATTTTGCAAGAAATCGATGACCTTCTTGACTTCAGCACTGCCTGCTTCCCATTCAATACCAGCATACACGTCTTCACTGTTTTCTCTGAAAATAATCATGTCGACATCGCCAGGGGATTTGACTGGAGAAGGAGTTCCTTCATACCAGCGGACTGGACGAACACAAGCATACAAGTCGAGTTTTTGCCGTAGGGCAACATTCAGTGAACGAATTCCACCACCAACAGGAGTCGTTAAAGGTCCCTTAATCGAGATGAGACCGGTACGAATTGCGTCCAATGTGGCTTGAGGTAGCCATTCACCAGTTGCATTGAATGCCTTTTCGCCGGCAAGAACTTCAGACCAAATAATGCCCTTGTTTCCATTATAAGATTTTGAAACAGCCGCATCAACGACCTTCATCATAACAGGTGAAATATCAATTCCAATTCCATCACCTTCGATGAAGTGAATTATTGGGTCATCTGGAACATTGAGTTTACCGTTGTTTAATGTTACTGGGGTTCCTGCCATGGCAATCAAACTGACGCAGATGCATCCCCTTCAAGAATGAACCGCCCCACGGACCTCCATGCAAGGGCGAGTTGAGTGGACCGGAGGAAACGGGCTTCTATGCACGAATTCGAATCAACAGAGCATCAAAATGGATTGGGAAGACGGCCCTTCACCAATGCAGGTCACGCTTCAAATGATTGGAGCATGCTCTTTAGTCGATGTGATTGTTGGTCTCAAGGATCGTCAATTTACCAAAGTCTGGGTTGAACTCGACAGTACTCGAGTAGAAACAACTCCACGCGTTTTTGAAACAGTGGAAATGATTTACCATGTCGAGGGAGATGTTCCTGAAAAACTTCTCGAGCGAATCGTAGCGAAAAGTCACGAAAAATACTGCAGTGTTTCGAACATGTTTACCGAAGTTAAAATGACATCGAGTGTAGTTGTTCACCACGTTTAAATCGCTGCTTTCCCAACGACGACATTCACTTTTGATAGTGAATTCATTGCCTGAAGCAACAAGTCTCGTAGTGCATTATACAATGGATGCCACGAATGTGAAAGGTGGGCTGGAGGAGAAACTGGCAAGACGCCTTCACCGGTTGAAAGTACGGTTGCAAACGGTCGAACTTGACCGGTACCTACCATTTCGATGATGAGTGAGAGGTGATATGTCTCTTGTTGTTTGACCACTTTGGCAGATTCAACTTTAGCGACAGCATCTGCAGAAAGGCCCGACAACCAATTTTCGCCACGCTCATTTCGGGAATTGAGTTCAGTTTTGACGAGAACTTCGAGCAGTTCAGTGATGACTTCGTTCGAGAGGTTCTGAGGTATCGTCTGCACAACATCATCGACCAGGGGGCCAGATGTATTTTCTACAGGAGTTTCCGGCTCTGAAATAAATTCAAATTCCCCATCAGGTTCATCCTCAAGGCCAAAAAGCGAATCTGCAGTGAGCGCATCTTCCTCTTCGTCTTCCATAAAGGCTGCAAGTGGATCCTCGCTAAATGTCAAAGCATTCGTTGCGTTCATTGATTGTACGGGCGCAACTACTGTTTGAACGGCACCAAGTTCAGCAAAAATATCCATTTCCTCGTCTACTTCTTCTACAGTATTCCATGATTGCACAGTTCCACTTCCAACACGAATTCGGTAGTTCTACTACATGAAAGAATGTTTCTTTCAGGTGAAGTAAGAATCACTCAATGAGCCGATAGATTATCAAAGAATAAGTGTATGCTGTATGGAAAAAGTCATATGAGCCCTACCGTGACTTCTCTTTGGGTAAAGATGAGATTCAGTCGGCTGCATTGCGTTTTATTTTTGCTTCTTGTATCGTCACTCGGCTTCTCTTCAAGTCAAAGTTTTCCAATAGGAGTCGGAGAAAGCGCCAACGACGGTTGTCTCTGTCATGGCAGTGCCTCGAACAGTTCGGAATCCTCTCTCGTTGGCCTTCCAACGACTTTTGAAAGCAATCAATCCTTTAACCTCACACTTGTGATTGAAAGCAATATTGCAGCCCAATCAAATACCTCACAGGGTGGCTTTCGACTCTTGGTAAGTGGGGGGACAATTGAATTTTCGAACCCAAATGAAGCTCAAGAACTTGACGGCGGCTGGACTCATACTGGTGAAGGAAATTCCCAACGGGCTTGGAACTTCACCTGGGTTGCCCCTCAAGAGAACACTTCAACCGTTGAATTCATAGTTTTTGGAAACGCAGTTAATGGGAATGGAAATTCTATGGGAGATGCATGGAACTCATACGGAGTCACCATCCCGGGTTCGAGTTTTGATGGAACTTTAATTCAGCCAGATGTCGACCAATCGTATTCAATCACCGACTTTTCACTCATCATTGGAGGGCTTATCGCCATCCTTGTATGTCTTTACATTGTGGTAAAGTAATCAGTTCACAAATTCGATTTGCTGATTGCGTAAGGCGCGCAATTGTCTATTTTCACTTGCACCATGAATTTGCTCACTTTTAACACCGGTTAAGACGAGCATTACTCGTATTTCTTCTCCTAATTCTTCTTTCACAGCTGCGCCCCAAATGATTTGAGCATGAGGTGAAATTTGATCCTTGATGATTTTGGCACAGCGTTCTGCTTCCCCAAGGGTCAGGTTTGCCCCACCTACCACATTGATGAGAGCACCACGTGCATCGGAAGTATCGATATCGAGTAGTGGTGAATGCAAAGCTTCCATTGTTGCGGCTTCAGCACGTCCAGGTCCAGAAGCAGCACCTAATCCAATCATTGCAACTCCACTTCCAAAGTTGATGACTGAACGAAGATCTTCAAAGTCGAGATTTACCATTCCGTCGATGGTGAGTAATTCTGCAACACCGGTAATTGAACGAACAAGCAATTCATCTCCAACTCTAAAGGCACTGGAAATCGGTAAATCTTTGACGCCTTCAATTTCTAACAAGCGTTCGTTAGGAATCACCAATATTGTATCGCAATGTTCTCTTAATCGCTCAAGACCCCATTCGGCATTTTGCTTCCTTAGAGCACCTTCAGATTGGAAGGGATAGGTTACCACAGCAATCGTCATAGCACCTTGTTGTTTTGCCAGTCGAGCAATTTGTCCAGCAGCGCCGGTCCCTGAACCTCCACCCATTCCTGCAGTAATGATAGCAAGTTGAGTGTCATTTGTGATTCGTCGCAGTGCCAACTCTGATTCTAGTGCCGCAGCTTCACCTTTGGTAGGATCTCCACCAGCACCTCGGCCACGTGCAGTTCTTCCAATCAAGACCTTTTCTTCGATCGGCGACATGAGTAAGGCTTGAGCATCCGTATTAATGGCATAACCTGTAACATAGGAATTTTCAAACAAACCTTCTTCGGAAAGTCGGCCGATTGCATTACAACCCGCGCCTCCAACACCGTAAACACGAATTCGAGGCTGGAGAGATTCCAATAACGCCTGGAGCTCTTCTTCACTTCCTTCACCAAGAGGTGGAGCAGTAGGTGCCGGGCTTGATGTTTCATCTTCTGTGAGTTCCAATACTCGCTCAATCAAGTGTCGCATGAGCGTCATGCTTACCCAAGTGACCTTGAATGTGCCGCCCCTCTCGACGGCTAAACAAGCAGTTTTTAGGGGTTTTTTCTCACACCGCTCAGTCTCGAAGACCTTCTTCAGTGACTTGATACACACACTCGCCATCAGGCAAGTTTGGAGAGTCAACTAAACGGGCAATTCTTCGTCCACCCTTGGCTTTACGCAGGTAAAGTCTGAAGGTTGATGCGTGAGCAAGAATGTGGCCACCGATCGGCTTTGTTGGGTCGCCCCACATAGCATCAGGTTTCGAATGAACTTGGTTCGTAACAAGGACAAGTGCGTTGTTAATGTCTGCAAGTTGCTTCAAATCTTTGAGATGCCGATTGAGTTTCTGTTGGCGGTTCGCAAGCATTCCTCGACCGATATATTCAGCACGGAAGTGGCTTGTGAGCGAATCGACAATAATCATTTTGACATTGAGGCCTTTGCTCATTCGCTTGATTTCATCGACTAAGAGCATCTGGTGAGCAGAGTTGTATGCACGGGCAACGTGGATTCGACTGAGAACTTGTTCAGGGTCGAGTCCGTGTCCTCGTGCCATCTGCGTGATGCGCTCTGGTCGGAATGTATCCTCGGTATCAATGTAGAATATATCGCCATCAAAGCCACCTTCTTCTAAAGGAAGGGTGCAATTCACAGCCAATTGATGGCCGATTTGGGTTTTTCCACTACCAAATGCTCCGTAGACTTCAACGAGTGCTTGGGTTTCAAAACCGCCACCGAGTAAGTCATCAATTGATTGAACCTTTGCAGTGAGTTTGAGAACTTCTCGTCGTCGCTCTAAGAGAGCGCCACCAGAGAGGAAACCACCAATGTTTGCCATTTTCTTGGCACCGCCAATAATTTTTGTTGCAACTGCTTCACCAAGTTCAGCTTGGTCTGCAAGGTCTCCTGGAGACATGACTGCAAGCGCAAGAAGATCGTCAAATCCAGCTTCACGGAGTTTTTCTGCTGTTGCTGGACCAACGCCTGGGAGGTCTTCGATGAGGGGCTCGGGTACATCCTCTTCAGTTGGCATCAATACAGGTGCTTCCTCCTTAGGGTCTTCATTGTTTTCAATTTTTAGTTTTGCTGATTTCTTTGCTTTTGCTGCCATATCTGTTCACTTCCAAACTATGCTGGTATGTCAATAGTATATCAAAGACAGAAACAGGGCGCGACAATTTATTGTTGTTAGAAGGCGGCAAGAGAGCCCTCTAAACGATGGGCTGAATGGGTAATCTTCACTTTAAGTTCACTTTTTATAAAACGGAAAGTGAAGCCCAGGAGGCAAAATTCACTCTTCTGGTGTTGGAGCAGCCGTCGGATTAGGAACACTTTCATCAGCGACATAGGCGATGGTAACGATATGATCTACGCTGACTTGTTCATCACCATTTCCTTCAGCCGTAACATCAACTTCGAGTTTCCAAGTCCCTGGTTCAATGAAGTATTGGTTGTACATCCAATTTGCATCTTGGCCATCGCCAATTTGTTCGGGTGCAGATTCTGTAGCAATGGCGTCAGTCGAATTTAGTAATCTCCATGTTATTGTGACCGTTTGTCCTTGCAAAGGATCGAACTGTGCGTTTTCTGGGTTCGCCACCGTCGAATCGATTTTGATTTGTTCTGGCGCACCACAATCACAGTCAGGCGTGGTTTCGATGTTCATGACATCAGGGGTTGCTGTACTATCATCGGACCATGTGATTTGTTTATCGATACGAATGGTGATGTTCTCAAAGTATTCATTGTCTTGGTCATCGATTGCACCAATAGCAGCAGAGAACAATCCGTGTGTAAGGTAGGTGTAAGTTATTTCACCGTTTTCAGCCGCATTATTTTCAATCATACTGGACCCATCACCAGGGATAAAGTAGAACGTGACCATTTCACCCGCTGTGGATTTTGTGTAGGAGAAATCAAACATGACTTCAACGCCGTTTTCGGAGATCTGCTGATTGTTTTGCATGACTTCCTCAATCACTCCAGAGGTTGTATCATAATAGACGACGAAATTGATAGCACTGTTTTTGCCCTCCTCTTCTTTATCACCGATGCAACCTGAAAAAGATGCACAAATAAGCAAAGCGCACAGTAAGGTGGGGATTTGCCAACGTGCCCGCATATGTTGAGACACGCGCTTCTTCTTCATCAATCCAATGCCAATATTAATTATTTTAGGTGAAAAACAGCAATATTCTCCTTCACATTGCTTGCGAGGGGCATCGGTGCATTGAAGAACGGGATGAGTTCAGCCAAGGATATAACGAGGTGGGGTAGTCTGGATATCCCGTCGGGCTCATAACCCGGAGATCGATGGTTCAAATCCATCTCTCGTTACCATGCTCAATACTTGTAGTAGTCGTGTTGAGGCTTTAACAGGTCCATTGCTGCTTGCAGTCGTGCGTTTGCCGCTGCTTCACCGCGTTCTATCGCCCCAATTTCTTCAGTGATTCGAGTGACCAGTTCTTGACAAACATCGGCTGAGCCGATTCCAGCATCAACTGCAGATTGTAAGATCGCTATTGCTTCGTGAGCGTCAGCTTCCGGTAAGTTTGGCGGTTGTAATTGGAAGTGTCCATTTGACAAAATCACTGGCCCAGCAGCATGAACGGTTGCAACGAGTCGATTGACTCGCTTTTTATCGAATCCGAGCAATGTACATGCCTCCATCGCACTGGCGACATGTCCCGATGACAGTTTTTCACATTTGGAAAAGGCCTTCATAGCAGCCCCTGTTTTCCCTGCAGTGGCATAAATCTTACCAGCACGCCGATAATCTTCTGCTGGCGGAGTCATTTTTTCGAGTAAATGTGGAGCCGCTTTGGTGAGGAGTCGGATCAATTTCTTTCGTTCTCGGTGAAGTGTCTTCACACTTGCAATGGCCCGCTGAATCTTACCACGAGCCAAAAACACATCACAAAGAATTCGTAAACCTTTCACCAACATAATTTGTGAATCTGCAGTTCTTTTTTTCTGTGAAAGAAACATCTCTGTGAATTGAGTTGCCATGACCTCTGACATTTCCATTCTCCCGTCCTCAATATACCGCTCCAATTGAAGCAGAGTTTGTGCGGGGTCATTCATTCCAAACATGGCGACATTCACCGCTGTAAGTGATGACCTATCATGCCTTTGTAAGTACGCTTCGGCCAAGAGAAAACTCATTCCGAATCATTCCTGTGTTCAAAAATCAAGCCTCGACGTTTATTTGGCTGAGTTCATGGGCATACATGGACCAACGAGTTAGTATCGCCATCACGGGAACGCCAGGCACAGGTAAGACAACGCTTTGCGAAGCGTTAAGCGAGTCCTTTTCTGTCCTCTCTCTGCAAGAATTAGCGGAACAATATGGATGTTTGGGCGCAGTTGATTCAACCGATGATTCGGCCCCTCTCGACATCCACCTTTTGGCTGAAAAATGGCAAGATGAAGGCGAGGGAGTCACTTTCATCGATGGTCACCTTTCTCATCTTCTTGAAGTCGATGCCATCGTTGTTTTGCGTTGTAACCCGGTTCAATTGAAACAACGATTGGAGTCCAGAGCGTATTCACAATCGAAAATAGCAGCAAATGTAGAATGGGAATTACTTTCTGGCACCTGGTCTGAACTTTTAGAGTTTGAAATTGAAGCGCCGATTTTAGAACTTGATAGCACTTCGTTAACCATTGAAGAAATGAAATCTCAGATTGTCGAATGGTTGGAGAATACATGCCCATCCCTTTCACTTGCAGAATCGAGTTCGCAAGCGATTGGGTGGATGTAAGTCCCTCTTTTTGTTCATCGACAACCGCAACAACAAACATCCCTCGGTCACGGCATGAGTTTGAGAATCATGGCTTTAGAAAAACTGCGGAGTGCGTGGGAAGACATATTGAATCCAGTTTTAGGGTCGCTTTCAGGCGTGAAACCATCAACGGTGACATGGGTGGCTCTCCCTATCGGAATACTCGGTGGACTTGCCGTTTTAACGGCAGAAGATTCAGCGTACGGAGCCAACATGTTATTTGGTGGTGCGCTCTTGATTATCATGGCCATGATTTTGGACGGTTTAGACGGCCCTTTGGCACGGAAATATGGCAATGTGACTCGATGGGGCGATTATCTTGATCATACCTTTGACCGTTTATTGGACGCTGTTTGGATTCTATGTATCTCAGGTTCAGTTTTCGTTGGCGACTTCACGCTCGGTTTAGTTGCGGCTTGGGTCACTTTACTTGGCTCCTATATGGGCACTCAAGCTCAAGCAGTCGCTGGTTCTCGCAACTATCGCGGTTTTTCCAGAGCAGACCGAACAATTCTTTCTATTGTGGCTATTTTCCTCACTGGTATTTTCATCCACGCAGGCGTTGAAGATTTTGGCATGTTCCCGGGTATTCTTGACCATATTCCAATCAACCCGATGAGCGTGATTGTTTTAATTTCGGCATTTGGTGGTTTGTGGACTTTCCTCGTCCGTTTTCAACAGGCCAAAACCGAGATTTCACGTATCGATTCTGAAGACCCATTACCTCAACCAAATCAGTCTTCAGAAGACGAATAATATCCCCCTTGCGGTCACCCCGTAGGGGTGTGTTGAAACCCTTGTTTAACGAATGAATATGCGACATGCTCATAACCGTTGCATGTGACAAGTGAAATGATGACAGACAATTTGCTCGGTAATGACGGCAAGAGAAAAGCGCTTTTCCTTGTGTTTTGCATGCTTCTAGCATTGGCGCCACTCACCCCGGTATCCGCCGAAGATATCGGAGACGCTGTCGATTTACAGGCTCAAGAGATCAATGCTTTTTTTGACCCAATATCCGAGACCACTACAGTGACGTGGAGAAACATCGATCTCGATAGTTCAGTCCTTCAGGGACTCTTTTCTGCAACCTACAATGTCTATCGCTCAAGTGATGTCATCAATTCAACAAGCATCACCAGTTTGACACCTTTCGAAACTGGAATCACAGCCTGTTCCTCAGCTGAGGTTCTTAATGATGCATTCAAATGCCGAGGATTGAATGGAACCGTGGCACCACATGTCACCTCCTTCCTCGTATCTCCTGGCGAAAACGACAGTTTCTATTATGCAGTAACTACAACGCTCGGCAATGGGACTGAATTATTCAACTTGGACACTGGCGCTTCTCTGATTGAAGAACCAGTAATTGAACAAACAACACCGATCCGTACACCTTACAATATCGTTGGCTCGTATGACCCTGAAACAAGTGAAACAACATTACAATGGGTCAATTATAACGATTTGTTCCCAATCCTCCCAGAAACAGGAGATGATGCATACCAAATTCATCTTTACAGAACATCGTACGCAGTCACTCGGGCGAATGGGGCGAACATGTTGATCTCCGAAACCCCAGTGGCGATACTTGAGGCTGGCAATTCGACTCATGTTGAGTTGGTACCGGACCAAACGGACCGCGATGCGTATTATTCAATCACCTATTTACTTCCAAATTGGATTGACCCAGGTGTTGACTACAAAGATGTCCGTTTCCTTTCAAACAACGCTATGACTTCTCCAATTTTTGAAGATAACATGCCTCCAGCGCAAGTGAACTCCATGTATGCAATGTTTACTGCAGAACCGATTGATGGCGGTGGAACAACTACAGTTTCATGGAATGATGTACCTGGTGAAAATGGTGAATCGTATCGAATCTACATGTCCGGAACTGCGTTTAATTCCACACTTCGTTCTGATGTTCAATACCTCGCAACTATTTCGGAAGATGTCGAGTCTTTTTCCTATGAAGTACCTACTGGACGTATGGGCTTTGCATACTATTGCGTCGTCACCGTAGATTTGTATGATGTATTCAATACCGGCATCTCTCTGAACGCTTGTTCTGATGCAGTGCAAGAAGATGCCTTCTCTCCATGGATTGCAGAACCCTCTGATGTCTATGCTGAATTTATTGGTAATCAAACCACACGTGTCTCATGGACCGACCAACTTGGAGTCGAAGGTGAGCGATATCACATTTACTCTGCTGGATGGCGAGTCACAGGAGGGGAATGGAACAGTTTCAACGGTTCTCTTCAATGGCTTGGCTCAGCGAGCGACGGAGTCGGTTATTTCGATGTTCAATTACCTGAAGGCCTAACTGGTCAACAACCGTTTTACTTTGTAACCACAGAAGCTCTTTATGGCCATATTACAGGAACCTACATGGATAAGCGTTTGAATCAAAATGTCTTCCAAATAACCGAAGATAACAAAGAAGACACCACTTCACCACTTCCAGCACGAATGAAAGTTGTTGAATCAATTGGTCACCTTAACAAAGTCAGATTAGAATGGTTCAACGCTGGTGAAGAAACTGGTGAGATCTACCAAGTTTGGCGTCACTATGGCGAACCATTTGGCGAAGATGAAAGCGAAATAAGTTCGATTCATGCAGAAGGTTGGGAACTGGCTATTGACAATATCAATGCAGGAACTTCCGAGCAAAATACGTTTTTCCGCCAGCTTGATGTCCCTGAAGACGTCGACCGAGATGTCTGGTATGCAGTGATCATTACCGACAAGTGGGGGAACAGTAATCCTGAAACTTACTCTGGAATCAACTCCAATGCAATCAAAGTAACTGAGGACACAAAAGCCCCTCAAGGAACTCTACTTCTCATTAATGAAAACAATGAGGCGTTTACCAGTCCTTCTCTGGTTGCAGGCGATTATAAGGTCCAAATAGAGTTTGATGAATACCTCGACATAAGTCCAATGATCAACATTACGACAGTGAATGGCGGTGACATTTCAAGCGGTTCGAAAGAAATGGCTTTGGTTCAAGAAAACGCTGGAAACCCAGATCGAGGACCAGTATACCAACTCGACTTCTTCATCACGACATCAACGATTGCTGGTGATATGACCTTTGAAGTCAAAATGGAAGATTTGGCAAATAATCAAGCCACACAAGTTTGGACTGACCGAGCTGTTGATGCTGTACCGCCCCAAGTGACTATCTATTCACCTTCATCAAGTTCGGATTCGAACTCGAAATATCTCTATGGTAGTGATGTGCAGGTTCTTGCCGGTGCCATCGATGATGTCCGAATTGATTCATTCCAATACAAATTTACCTACAATTACGGAACTGGTCAATCAATTTCAACGCCTTGGACTGAAGCGACCTCCGTCACCAATTTGAACGGAGATAACAGTTCAGTTGTTCTCGACCTTGAATTCTCAGCTGGTAACTTCTTACCAGGCCAACATGCGGTCTTTGTCCGCGCAATCGATTCAGCAGGAAACGAACGCTCTGCTAATGTGATTTTTGTTGTTGATGAATGTAGAAACCGTCTGGATGGAACAACCTCATGCAACTATGTCGAATCACTTCAACCTGAGCCAGAACCGGTGATCGTCAATCCTTCAATGACTGACCCACCTTACATTCTTGTATGGGTTCTTTCAGGAATTTTCGTTCTCTCTCTCATCGTTATGCTGATGGTTATTCAAACCGGCATGAGTGGTCCAAAGAAGAAGAAAGGTGGCGATGAAGAAGACGAAGATGAAGATTGGATGTCCGAATTCATCGGCACTTCGCAAGACCTCGACATGCCTGACGTAGCGGATACCAGTGGTAAATCGGATGAAAAGCCTGCTGAGGATGAAGTAAAAGAAGTGGAAGAACAAAAAGAACCAGAGGAAGAAGAAGATCCCTTTGCAGTGAATATCGTTTCTCGCAAAACACGCCCAAAGAAGGACGTTCCAGAAATCCCCGACGAAGATGAGGATGATGATGACGGCATTGATTGGGGTGAATACGATGATGATGACGAAGAAGAGGAAGAGGAAGAAAAGCCTGTTGCTAAGAAGCGTGCAGTTGGTCGTCGTGCAGCTCCTCGAAAGGCTCCAAAGCGACGTGCAGTAGGCCGTAAAAAGAGCGACGATTGAAGTTTATCGAAGCGGTGAAGTCAAGGGGTGAGTCTCCTTCGACCAAAACATGTCGGAACCGAGTGTCGTAGACAGTTCAGATAATTTAACCGAAGATATCGAAGAAGCCATGGACCATTTGCTTTCATCTTTTGACCCAAGAAAGAATAAATTAAATCTCCTTCTTTTGGCCATTCCAGTTGCTCTTTACGCGAATTATACGCATCAGGGTGGACTTGCTTTCATCTTCTCCATGATTGCAATTATGCCTTTGGCGTTTCTCATGGGTAAAGCCACTGAAGAGATTGCTTTGCGAACCGGAGAGGCCGTAGGCGGTCTTCTCAACGCTACGTTTGGAAATGCTGTTGAAATGATTATTGCAGGACTTGCTTTGTACACTGCATCTCAAAATCCAGAAATAGCTAAAACAATGATTACGGTAACACAGGCATCTCTGATCGGCTCCATCCTTGGAAATCTCTTGTTGGTTCTTGGACTTGCAATGGTCTGGGGTGGATTGAACCACAAAGTTCAGTTGTTCAGCCAAGATGCAGGCCAAATGAATGGGTCGCTGTTGTTACTTGCGATTGTTGCTTTGATCATTCCAAGTGCTGTTCATCATTCAGGCGGTTCAATTGGTGATGTGGCAAAACTGTCCCATTATACTGCAATTGTTTTGTTGATTATTTACGGCTTGGCACTTTTGTTCCAACTCAAAACCCACGTCGATGTTTTTGCTACAGAGCCTGGCCACGGTAACCACGAAGATCCACACATGACCAACAAAGATGCATGGATTCTGCTTCTCCTTTCGACTATTCTGGTCGGATGGATGGCTCACATTTTGGTTCATAGTCTCGAAGTTGCTGTTGACAGGTGGCATTTGCCAGAACTCTTCATCGGCGTAATTTTACTACCTTTCTTCGGTAATGCTGCTGAACATTTCACAGCCGTTATTGTTGCTGGTAAAGATAAGATGGACCTCTCAATCGCTATTGCCATCGGCAGCAGTGTACAAATCGCTTTGTTTGTCGCTCCTGTGATGATTCTGTTTGCTTGGTTCCTTGGCGTCGGACTCACGTTAGAATTCGGACTTCTTGAAACGGCTGCTACATTCATTTCAGTTCTGGTCGCTAATTCGATCATGAATGATGGTAAATCAAATTGGCTTGAAGGCGCAATGTTACTCGCATGTTATGTGATACTCGCCCTCGCGTTCTATCAAATGTGAGGTGGATGAAGTTGGCTCAAAGAAAAGCAGTTGGCTATACAATGGCGGGTTTCGCCCTTTTTATCATCGTGTTCGGAACGGTAGGGTATACGATTGAAGGACAAGTTGAAGATATTCCAACTCCAAATATCGAAGGTTTTGTGTTCTTTTCAGAGGATGCATTACCACACAATCCCGCCGGGCTTTTTGTCAGCGCAGATACTTCCATCACCTGGGACCGAGATGACATCTTTTTGGTGATTGCGAACCAATCAAAGAAAGATCAATGCGATGGTATACGAGCCAGTGGAGGCGCTTTCCTTCAATCGGGTTCAGGTAGCCAAACCTGTCAATACGGCGATTCAGGATATGAAACGACGGCCATAGACGGTTCTTCCGGTGCACAATGGCATGTTGTTTCTGGTGATTACTACACGGGTATTGGAACCAAATCGGGAACTTTTCCGGCTGGAACGGAATTGAATATTGATTATGAAGTCAAACTCTCTGCTTCGTTCCCGATGTATTTGTTTAGTTTCTTATTGGGTATTGGCGGTTTGGCTTTATCCCGTATGGACTAATCATTCGACGCCTTCGTAATAGGTGTCGACTGCAAGGTCTAATTCATTCCAAGCAGATTCCTCATCGATGGTTTGTGTGACAGCGTTCATTCGGAGTGCTTGACCGTCGACCCACAAGTCCATACAATCTGCACCGTTGAAAATAAGGTTAGCGAGGTGACGATTCCCAGACCGTCCTAACGGCCTCATTCGAATATCATCGAGATTCCATACTGCCCAATCGGAACTGCCTTTGGTGGCCATCGAAAAGACATCTGCAGCTGGAAGCAATGTTGCATCCCAGTGGTCATGGCGTTGAACCAATGCCGCAAGACGTGCTTCGGCAAGCATATCCAACCCACTCCCTGAAGAAGCAGCTCCATCGGTACCAATTCGGACATCAACGCCAGCATCATTGTATGCAGGCAAAGACATGGTACCTCCACAAGCAATTTTCATGTTGGATGAAGGACAATGAACTGCAGTGACTTCATGTTCTGCTAACATTCGAATTTCATTTTTCTTCACCCAAGAAGCGTGAGCACACACAGTTCCAGGTTTGAAAAAGTCGAGGCTATCGAGATATTCTACAGGATAGAGTCCTGTTTTTTCATGACAGTCAGCAATTTCTTTTCGTGTCTCGCTCACATGAATGTGAAGGCGAGCATTTCTTTTTTCAGCGAGTTCTGACGCCCTTCGCAGCGTTTCTTCACTGCAAAGATAGACTGAATGTGTTGCAATTGCATATTGAATTTTATCCTCAACATTCTGTTGTTGAAGTATTGAATCGAGTTCATCCAAAGCAGATGCAGCATCAGGGTGAGACGGGAGTGCGGCATCACTGACTGGACCGCCGACTAAGCCACGTAGCCCGGCATCTGCGAGTACTTTCCCAGTCACGGCAGGGTAGAAGTACATGTCAGCAGCAAACGAGGAACCGGTTCGAATCATTTCTGCAGCTGCGGCTTGCGCGCCGACACGAACGTATTCAGGATTCAATCGCGCTTCTGTTGGAAAAACCGCTTCGTTTAACCAACGGTGCAGTGGAAAGCCGTCGCTAAAATCTCGAGCATTCAGTTGCATTGCCAAATGTGTATGCCAATTTTGCAAACTCCGTGTAATGAGCCTCCCTGACCCATCGAGATCGTGTTGAACATCCTCGTCCCCTTTTGATGCGGACCATTGCCCATCGTCGTGCAGAAGTACATCGCCGACATGTTTGTGACCGTTTTCATCATACAGTATCGCGTTACGATACCGTACACTCAAATCATCGGCCATGAACTTCGGTTAGGCTCAACCCTCATGAAGACTTTCAACCGTTTCACTTATGTCCATTCGATGCGGCGCAAGAATTGCGCCACTGTGGCTTAGCTGGTATAGCACCTGATTCGTAATCAGGAGGTCGGGAGTTCGAATCTCCCCAGTGGCTCTTTACTGGTCGACACTTCGAGCAATGTTGAGTGTAAATGCTTCAGCACTGGCCTCAAGACTTGCAACTGCAGGGAGTGTTTTACCAGCAATATAATCCAAGCATGCACCTCCACCAGTTGAAAGGTGACCCATTTTCTTTGACAGGCCATGCTTGGCGATGAGTATAGCTGTATGACCTCCGCCAACCACCACATACCCGTCAGTTTCAGCACAGGCATTCAGCATCTCGACGGTTCCAAAAGCAAAATCAGGCAGTTCAAATACACCTGCTGGACCATTGAGATGAACGGTCCCTGCAGATTTAATCGCTGCCGAAAGGTTACGAATCGATTGAATCCCAAGGTCGAAAATCGGTGCATCAATTGGCAGTTCAGCGACTTGTAGGTCGACTCGATTATCTTCGATATTGGCTGCAACGTCGACAGGGAGGCGTATTTTTTCGCCAAAGTCACTCAACAGCGACTTAGCAGTTTCAACCGTTTGGTGCCACATTTTCCCCAACTCATTGACCAAGAAATCATGGTTGGTTGCTCCAATCTCTACGCCAGAGAGTTCCAAGAGTAAGTTAGCAACGCCACCTGTTGGCCAGAACTCGTCGCAAATGTTGTTTCGAAGCATATTATCCGCCACGAGAATTGAATCATCTACTTTGATTCCACCTAATACCGCAATACAGGGGCGAGCAGGATTTTCTAATGCTTGGTCGAGTTGATTCATTTCGTTTTTCATCAATTCACCAGCAACGCATGGAATCAAGTAAGTAAAACCAACGCCAGAAGGCGTACTGCGATGTGCACATGCGAATGCATCATAGACGAATACATCCGCCACACTTGCGAGGTTCTGAACCATTACAGTTTCTGAATGGGTATTGAAATCCCCTTTGGTTTTGATCTCTTCATCATACATTCGAACATTGTTCAACATCAAGACTTCTCCACACTCTAATGCTTCAATTGCCTTCATCGCTTTTTCACCTGCAAGGTCTTCGACCCATTTGACTGGCCGTCCGAGAAGACGTCCAAGTTCACGTGAGTGGCCAAGTGTGGAGGTAAAATCGTTTTTTCCGGGCCGTGATTGGTGAGCAAGAAGAACAACTTTAGCACTTGTCAACCGATTCAATGTCGGTACAATAGCCCGAATACGAGTGATGTCAAGGAAGGATTTGGTGTCAGGGAGAAGTGGACAATTGATGTCGACACGAACCAGAACAGTCATGTTGTCAACATTGACATTGTCGAGGGTCAAGACACTCGGCATTGAACATACCAAGTGGTTTCGGTTTTTCATTGCAACGGTTCTAAACGGCCTGTGGTTTTTTTCTGAAAGCCTCGAATCGCGCGTCTCAACCATGTTGGTGGCGCGAAAGGTGATAAAGCCGTAAAGTTCGCTCTCAAAGGATGGCGCAAGAGGAACCCGTAGAGGATGAATCCCTCAAGGGCCCACGCCGGCGTGCAGGTACCAGCACTTCTTCGTTCGGAGTTTCGAAGAGAGAAGGTCATGATGCGTCAGTATACTACGGTAGTCGACTCTACGACGGAATTGTCTCAAGTCGTGAAGTTGGCCCTCAACAAGAATTGCCACCAACACTTGCCAATACGTTGATTGCCGGCGATTCAAGAAACTTAGATTTACCCAACAATTGCGTTCAACTGGTCGTGACATCACCACCATACAACGCCAGTAAAGCCTACGATGAAGACCTTTCTCTCAGCGAATACCTTGAATTATTGTACGATGTTTTCGCAGAGTGTTATCGCGTTCTAGCCCCGGGCGGTCGCATGGTCATCAATGTGGCAAACCTTGGGCGTAAACCGTACATCCCACTTTCCAGCCACATCAACATCATGATGAATCAACTCGGTTTTTTGATGCGAGGAGAAATCATTTGGGATAAATCAGCGAGTGCCGGTTCCTCATGTGCTTGGGGTTCATTCCAAAGTGCGAGTAACCCTTGTCTTCGCGATGTGCATGAATACCTTCTTGTGTTCTCGAAAGGAAATTACAAACTCATGCGTGACAAATCCGAACGCGCAGAAGGCCGAATAGATACCATACCTCGTGATGATTTCATCCACCATACCAAGTCAATTTGGTCGTTTCCTACTGAGCGAGCCTCACGCGTCAATCACCCAGCACCGTTCCCAGTTGAATTGCCAAAACGCTGTATAGAGATGTACTCTTTTGCCGGCGATATCGTACTTGACCCTTTCAATGGCTCTGGCTCTACCTGTGTGGCTGCAAAGATGACTGGCCGAACCTACATCGGTGTCGATCTTTCTGAAGAGTATTGTGAAATCGCTCAAAAACGTCTTGATGATACCGAGGCTTGGACTGCACCGGTTATCGAAGTTTAAGCGGAGCCGTTTTGAACGACCGCCATTACCCTTCAATCATGAGCGGTTGGAATGAGGCTGACCTTACTGGTCCCGATGGCGAAGACTGGAGAGTTCCAGTTTCTGAATTGGCTAACCGTCAACATCGATTAGGGGAATACTTAGCTGAGGCAGGACTTTCAGGTGCTTTCATTCAACATCCAGTTGACTTGTACTACTACGCAGGTGGTCGACAAAACGCTTCGATGTATATTCCAGCTCACGATTCAGAAAACAATCGAGCCGTGTTATTTGTTCGCCGGTCACTGCAACGTGCACAATTCGAAGGAGGAGGCGATGACGCCCCCCACGAAGTTCTTGCATTCCCACGTATGGCGAACTTGGTTACAATACTGCGTCAGCGTGGTATGACTTCTGCACCAGGGCTTCAATTTGGAGAAATACCAGCAACCTATTCAGAACGATTCGTCAATGTCTTCAGTGAACTGGGGACATGTCCAGATGTCACCGCTCTCATTTACCGGCAACGGGAAGTAAAATCTCAATGGGAGATGGAGCAAATGGACGCTGCAGCAGAAATCCAGATTCGGATGTTCGAAGCAGTTGAAGCAGTTGGAGGAGAGGGTATCAGCGAACTCGAATTGGTTGCCGCAGCCGAAGCAGTCAGCCGTTCAGAAGGTTTTGGAGGAAATGTACACATGCGCCGATTCCCACTCCAATGCGATCGTGGCGTTATCGTTTCTGGCCGAGCAGGTGGCATTCCTTCTTTCTTCGATTCTGCCGTAGGTGGAACAGGGGCTCACCCTCTTTCGGGGATGGGGTCAGGTTTCCGCCGAATCAAATCCAACGAACCGGTTTTAGTCGACTTGGTTCATGCCCATCGTGGTTACATTGTTGACATGACCAGAATGTTCGTTGCGGGTACCTTGTCTGAACAATGGCACCAACGTCTCGAAGACATGTTAGCCGTCAAGGATACCGTTGTCGATGTACTTGACCGAGGCGATACATGCGAAGATGCTTGGAACGAGGCCTATGCGCTTGCAATCGAACTTGGGTATCAAGATAATCTCATGGGGATGAACCCTGACCAAAGTCGATTCCTCGGTCATTCAGTTGGACTTCAGTTGGATGAATCCCCCGTTGTTGCAGCAGGATTTGACCGGCCATTACCAGTTGGAGGGACAATGGCCATTGAGCCTAAAGTGGTTTATTCAGAAGGCAGTATTGGAAGTGAAGACACTTGGATTCGAGACAAAGAGGGAATGCGCCCAGTGACTGCTGATGGCGCTTGGCCTTGGCTAACGGAGTGGTAAGGATGACACAAGAACAAACAGAAGAAAATATTTGTGAAAAGATGGAAGGCTGGACCCATGAAGATGTGGGCAAGAGAATCCCAGAAAGAAAAACCTCGAATGGAACCTATTACAATGAACCAATCGTCTCGGTATTTTGTCAATTCTGTGCATCGGAATTCATCGGCCCAAGTCGAGAGGCTGGTGGTTTCTTAGGTGGCCATGAGTGCTTGCATGCATGGGAGATGTCGCAAGCGATGAGCCGTGGCGACGGTTTGGTTGAATAAGCAAATTTTTCAACCATAGTGTTCAAGTTATGTCCGCGTTGTGATGTTTGTATGGCAAAGCCTTACTCGACCGGTCACATTGGTGCAGTAGCATCAAATTTCACTGAAATGCGCCTTGCAGGGGCTGTAAAAGAGCAATTGGTAGATTTAGTCTGCAAAGAACTCGCTCGCTTTGTTCCTGAAATGGAAGCCGCTACCCTTTCACAAGACCCTGAGCGAAAGACGCTCGATGACCCGTTCCGCACTCGTCTGAATTACAACCGCACCCGCGAATTGATGATCGACGAAATCGATGCTGTTGATTCAGTTGGTTCCGCAGCCGTTCAAGCAGGAATCTCTCATATTGAAAAGCATCTTTCGACTGTGATTAAACACGCAGAAGTCGCTGCTGAAAAAGACAGAGTCGCCACCATCAAGCCTCGGCATTTAGAAATTGCAATCACTGGCATGAATATTGTACTTGAGGGAGAAGACGAAGGCCACCAAGAAGTTGCACAAACCGAAGACTTCGTCGTCAGCCAAGGTGGCGGTATTTTGACAGAATCAGCACTTCTTTCACTGGCCAAAACCCATGCTAAAATGCCTGTTACAAAGGATGCGGTTGAAGAATTACTCGAAACCTATTACATGGTCGTTGAGCAATTGGAATCTGATATCCGAAGCAATGCTCAATTCGGTGGCAATCCAGTTCACTTTATCGAATCGATTAGCAAAATGAAAACGTTGATGTCGTTGGGCTGGATGAGGGCAATGTTGAGTAAAGCAGCAGAAAATGCTCGCGAGCGAGGCTACAAACGAATTGACGTTGAACAAATTGTTCACTTAGACCCGTTTACCTCAGCATGAGTCTCTAGCAGAGGACAGTTCTTTGACTGATGCGGTAATGCTAGGTACAGAAAGTGTGAGGTCAAAGTATGCTGTCATCCTCCGTGATTCTTTCAGCGCTTGTCGCGGGTATCATCGCCATACTCGTAACACTCGCAATAGAACGCTGGGGCGGCCTTACTGGCGGATTACTTGGCACCATGCCCTCAACCATTGTTCCTGCCGCTGCAGGCATCTCTCTTGCAGGTAACCAAGAATTATTGAATCAGACTCTCTCCATTATTCCACTTGGAATGCTCATCAATGGAATATTTCTCGCAGTTTGGGTTTATCTGCCGGCAAAACTGGAAGGTCAGAAACATCCTCTCCTTCTCACAACGGTTACCGCTTTGTTTGTTTGGTTTATATTCGGACTGCTGATGCTCCAAGGTGTCGAATTTGCTCTGGATAATGGCGTGACAACTTGGCAACTCGGTTTCCTCGGACTTGCCCTTCTCATCGTACTCGCTATCGCTATGAATTGGAAAGTTCAACCGACGCCAAAGGGAAAGCAACCTGTTGCTCGTACAGTCTTAGTTCTCAGAGGTAGCGCTGCTGCGTGTGCCATTGGTGCGGCAGTTTGGTTGTCGGCACAAGGCCAACCGTTTGTAGCAGGTCTCGCTGCGGTATTCCCTGCCATCTTCTTGACCAGCATGGTCGCTTTGTGGCTGGCACAAGGCCCGACAGTACCACAGGGTGCAGCCGGCCCAATGGCAATGGGTGGAGCCAGTGTCGCTATCTATGCATTAGTCGCCATGTATTCTCTACCTGCTTGGGGCGTTATTTTTGGTTCACTTGCCGCTTGGGTCATCGCAGTCTTTGGCTGGTCTTTACCAGCCTTTCTCTTGTTGAGAAAGCGCGTTATTACGGATTGAGTACGCGAGTCCAACGCTCCGATGCAGGAACTCCAATAACCTGTAGCTTCACAGCAGTTACGCCTTTAGTAGCGGAGATTTTTTCTCGTAAGTCTCTCAAATCGAATAAACAGCACGGGCAATGTGGGCGTTGAGGAGTAATGGCGAGTTGAACTTCTCCTTCGGGTGAAATCTCAACTCCTTGGATCTGTTGTGAATCTGCTAAAGCGACATCGGTATGCGGGTCTTTCCAAGACTTAAATGTCCGAAATATACGGCGTTGAACCGATTGGATTTGCTTCTCGTTCATCGTCGCACCTCATGTGGCTCTGGTTGCTTTGCTTTACTGTTCTTCTGTTTGGAGTTGCGTTTCAATTTCATCTAATTGTAATTCATTGAGTTTTCCTTCAGCAGCGGTTAATTCTGTTTTACAGAGGCGGAGTAAATCTGCTCCTTCTTCGTAGAGTTTCAATGTCTCATCAAGACCCATCCCACCGCGTTCTAGCAGGGCTACAATTGCTTCTAATCGTTGTGTTGCTTCTGTATAAGTTGGTATTTTATCAGTCATTTTGCTCCCTCATTGAGTTGTGTTTTCTTAATTTCGGCATCAGCAGAACCATCTGCGAAATTGAGTATAATATTCTGTCCAATTTTCAACCCATCGATGCTACTAAGGACAGTTCCATCGGAAGTTTGAGTCATCGAATAGCCCCGTTCTAAGACCCGTTGTGGATGAATGGCGGAAAGTGAAGCCTCAAAATGTGCTAAACGGGCTGATTGAAGTCCAAGAATTCGTTGTGTTGATACTTTGATTCGTGATGAAAGAGTCAAAACATTGGCTTTTGCGCGATTTAATCCAGCCATTGGAGCAACTCGTAAACGGGCATGAAGAATACTCAAGCGTTGTTTACTGTCATGGATCTGACGACGGGAGGCAACACCCAACCGTTCTTCGAATTCATCCAGCAAATAATGTAATTCGGGTAAGACGGGTACAACCCGTTCTATGGCATCGGAAGGTGTCGAGGCACGTAAGTCGGCAACTAAATCTGAAACCAATACATCTGACTCATGGCCAACCGCAGAAACAATCGGTACGGGGCTGGCAATAATGGCGCGAGCCACGGGTTCGAGGTTGAAGGCCCACAGATCTTCTGGCGACCCACCACCTCGGCCGACAATAACCAAATCGACAGGAGGTTCGCCACGTCTTTTCGCTATATCTGGATTTGAAAGTCGTCGGGCAGCAGCGAGACCTCGTACAATTTCTTCAGTTGCTCGAGGCCCTTGTACCAACACACCGATAACTGTACGACGTAACCCAGGCCACCGGTTTTCAATCAATCGTTGCATGTCAGCAAGTGCTGCGGACCCTGCTCCAGTAATGATGGCAATATGTTGGGGCAGGGCAGGTATCGGTTGTCTCAATCGGTCAAGTTCTCCTTCTTTTCTTAATTGCTCGACGAGTAATCGTTTGGTTTTTTCAAGTTCTCCAAGTACACTTACCGGCTCGATACGTTCGACATTGAGTTGAATCTCACCTCGTAGGACATACAAGTCAATACTGGCTAAGATGATTACTTCACTGCCTTCTTTGATGCTCGGGTCAATGGCACACCGCCCTTTCCAAATGACGGCTCGCATTTGCCCTTCCTGGTCTCGTAGGGAAAAGTAGGTGTGTCCGCTTGCATATTGCTTCCACTGAGTGACTTCTCCCTTCAAAGCTTGATTTTTGAAAAGAGGGTCTCGAGTCACTGTTTGTTTGACAAGTTGTACAAATTGCCCGATCGGTAGAGGTCCTGTTGTGACTTCACCTCGACCGGTCATGAATCAAAAGGAGAGTCCACGGTTCTTGAACACTGGCGCTTATTCTTCATAGGTCTTTAACCAGCCACGGCGCCAAAAGAACGTGAGCATTGAGCAAGCAAAGACAACCATGATCGTAATAATCCCCCAAAACCCACCTACTTGCTCGAGTGGTAAATCTTCATTATTCATTCCAAAGATTCCGGCGATAAGAGTCAGCGGGAGCATAATGGCACCAATAATCGTCAAGGTTGTCATAACTTCTGTAAGTTGCGCATTTGATTCAGCGAGTTGCATGCTGATGTTACTGAGGTATGAATCGCGGGCTGAAGTTGCACCAGAAGAATAATTCTTGGCTCGCTTTACCAGAGCAACTGAGAGTTGGTTTAGGTCAGAAAAATAGCGTTCTGCACCTAAGCCAATTAACCGTTCATTGGGTTTGAGTAAGCGCATTGTCACCGTATTCAAAGATTCAATCGACTTACTTGATTCACGAAGATGTCGTTTTAAATCGTGTATACTTTCAAGGACATTGTCGTATTTTTTACTTGGGTCAAACACTTGGAATTCAAGAAGGTCTAATTGCCGAGAATAGGAATTCAAAATTGGAGTCCAATCGTCAGCAATTGCGTCAAGTAACTCATAGAGTAAGAAATCAATACCCAATGCCAAATCTTCTTCATCAGCCTTCTTAAAACGGAAACGTAATTTCTTCAAAGCAGGAATACTGTAATGCCGAACCGTGATAATCAAATTCTCTTTGATAAAAATAGCAACAGGCTCTGTATCCAATTGATTGTCAGCATCACGGGCATTAATGACGATAAAGCGGTGGTTTTTGAATTTCTGCGCAGTTGTATCTGCGGGCCCGAATACGTCTTCAACAGCCAATTCGTCAAAATCCATTTCCTCGAGTAAAAATCGACGAACATCATCATCAGGGCGAAGAATATCCAGCCATGCTAAACCTTCGTCTTGAACAGCCTCCTGTACACTGTTTAAATCGTATTTATCTCGTTCAATTAAGCCGGACGTAGCAGTTTGTAAACGTAATTCGGCCATGACTGCCCGTGACACTCATCTTTGTTGATGTTTTCATTCCTCTTCGGGGCTCAAAGACGGGTTTGCGCGGTTCAACTTCCTTTGCCGTGTCTCGAAATTTTGTCGTTGTTCGACTTCTTCCAATTTATGGCTCACCTTCCAAGAAAGGAATCGTATGACAATTAAGAGTGCGATAATGTCGACGAAAAAAATAATCCAATCGCTGGTTTGCCAATTGAACATCATGCGTCTCCATCCTACAACGGTGGTCGAATATCGACATCAACATCTCCATGGGGTACGCCGATACAAGCAAGACGTGCACATTCTCCGACTAAGTAATCATCCAGCCCAGGTGGGAGGATTTCAGGTAACGGGATTTCGCCATAGAGGAGGGTGACCATGCACGTTCCACAGGTGCCTGAAGTACAATTTGTTGGAATTGCGACATCAGCATCTTCAGCGTGCTCTACCAATGTATTTCCAGGAACATACGGAGTCTGCCCAAGGAGATTTGCTCCTTGTAAGAATCGAACGACCTTACGGACAGATTCAATCTTTGGAGTTTCTCCGGCAGTTACCGCATGGGCGGACATGGTACCACCTCAGCGCATATCCTTGTGGCGTGTCCAGCGGCCGGTTTGTTTGTTGAAGTACAATCCTGCTTTCTTCATCCACTTGTTGAATTTCGTTGCTCCAGCACCCGTTCGGAGAATGAAGTCTTCTCGGTCTTCTTGAGCTTGGATGTAATTCTTTGCACCAAGTATCTGGTCGATCCAGTCGTTGATGTCGGTGAGTCCACCAGTGAGTCCACCTTCTTCGACGGCCTTTACCATCTCATCAGCAGTTGCGCCAGTGGCTTCCAAATCCTTGCGGATCAATTCATTCACACTTGAGAAGTCCATCGAAGCCGGCTTTGGAGGTACAGGGTTACGAGGTCGCTTATCTTCTTCAATAGCGATTCGTGTGCCGTTGGATAGGCGTTCTTCAACGAGGTCTGAAAGCACAGGAGTGAAACTGTTTTCACATTCCCAGCAGATGAAAGCCCAATCTTGGGGGCGATCTTTGTCACGTGATGAACGTGGGTCCAACTCATCGCCACATGTAGGGCATGCGTGGAAGATGAGGCCAGGAACGTGGTTGCGACGGAAATCAACGATGTCTTGAGGAGTTCCTTCGAGATCCAGCATTTCATGGTCACGTGCGGCTTCAAGGCCACGGGTTTCAAGCTGGTCTCGAATCTTCACTTTCTGGTCGTCTTTGCCTTCATCATGAAGGTTGTTTTCGAGTTTGACAATCAACTCAACAGTTTTACCAAGTCGGTTCATGATGAGTTTCTTTGCTCGGAATGATTCAACTTTAGCAATCTTAAGTCGTTCTTTTTGTTCTGCAAGTTCAGTCAGTACGTCCTTTTGCTTGCGTTGGAATTTAATTTCTTCAATTTTGGATTCTTGCTTCTTTTCAGGTGCAAGAATCTTTGAGAGATACCGTTCTTTTCCGTGACTTTGTGGTCCAGCAGAGATAATCGAAATAACACCATCTGCGATATCTGCTTTCAAGCCATAGTTTTCAATCAGCATGTCTTTGTCGATTTTCTTCAAATCGCCAATTTTTAGCCCTGAATCGGCTAACTGCTGGGCAGTTGTTTCGTCGATACCACGACGTAATAAAGCAAGATATGTGTCCTTCTTGGCCATAGCATCCCCTCCGACGAGTCTAGGCGAGGAGACCCTCCTAAGAAAAGGCTCTCCTCCCTCGGTGTAGGATAATATCTAGATTTGACTCCTTATGAACTTATGATTCGAATACGAAATCACAGAACGAAGTGCATAATTCAATCCAGTCATCAATTTCAAGTTCATCGGGGCGAAGGTCCATCCGGTCATCTTCAAGATGTGCAGCAAAGGCTTGTTTCCACCGTCCAGCATGCCACCCCTTCACTCGACCTAAACGCCGAGGTACATTTTTCAGCGTCGAGCGTAACTTCTTCCTACGTTGATCAAAGGCGAGATGAATCATTTGACGAACCAATCGGGCATCACAAGGCCATTCTTCGTCATGCGGCTCCATTGAGATATAGCATGAATTGACTTTCGGCATTGGGCTGAAATTATGTGGCGGAATTTTTTCTTCAATTTCACTGTCCCAGTCTAAGGCAACCGTCATGCCAAGCGAACCGACATCACTTTCAAATTCCATCACTAAGCGTTCAGCAAACTCTTCCTGCACCAGTAAAACGACCTTTTCCAAGACACTGGTTCTTGGATTCCGGAGGTATCGAGTAAGTTCGTCAACCAGTGGTGAAGAGATTTGATACGGTATATTGGCGACCACCTTCGTGATTGAATCAGGCCATTTTACTTTCAATGCATCTCCTTCGATTAAAGTGAATTGTTCAGTCTGTTGTTCTGGGCCAAAGGCTTCGTTCAAATGAATGACTGCAACGCTATCAATTTCAATAGCAGTCACTTGACAACCGGTTGCCAATAAGACCTCAGTAAGTACTCCAGGCCCTGGGCCAATTTCTAAAACGTGGTCCTCAGACGTGACATTACCCAATTCAACCGCTCGAGCAATCAGCTCGTCATTGACCAAGAAATGCTGTCCTAATGATTTGTCAAAAGGTAACTTATCGCGTAGGCTATCAATCAACCAACGGGCGCCCCTCATGCCTTCACCGGCAAGAGCAGGTCAAGCAAACGTGGTTGGATATTTCGGTCCTCCAACTCAGATAAGAATCGTTTTGCGAGTAATTCTCCAGCATCGATATTACACGCTTCATTAAGTGCAGTAAGGGATTCAAACCCGGTTGAACCACGGGCTTCTACCATTTGCATGGCCTTTTTGTTTCCAACACCTTGGAGCAGTTCGAAGGCATGTTGCTTGAGCGACATGTTTCCGGCCACGTTGAAGAAAGCAGCAATGAAATGCTTCTCATTTTCTTCGATAAAGATTTGAACAACCAAAGGAAGATCAGCACGAATGTGGTTTGCCAAACGCCCAAGGTTGGTCATTCCGAGTACCTGTGCAATATGTGCTCGCTTCGAGGAGTCTTCTCCGATGTAGACACGTGCTGTCACCAACAATTGGTCGATACCAGCCTTTGGTTTCAATCGACACAGTAATAATTTTGATTCACTCACTGCGACAATGACATTGTTGGCCAGGTCATGGTCAATGACTCGAGCCCACTGTTCTTCCATCAATGGAGAATCTTGTTGTGGCCGAGGTGAACGGTTACCTTGGCGATTACCTTGTTTGTTAGAATTGCCTCGGCGGTTGTCATTACTTCGTCGTGGTTCATTGCGACGTGGCGAACTTTGAGGGGCGGTATTTCTCTGCACAGGTGCAGTTTCACGGCGTCCTTCAGCAGGTCTCGACCAACCAGTCGATTCATTCGAAGATGTAGATTTTTTCTTGCCAGAACCAATCTTAATGTTACGGTCACGTTGAGTACCGGTCATGTCAAATCACCTCAGGGGAGAGAGCCTCATTCGAAGCCAATATGCTGTCGAACGATTTCCAGAATAGTTGTAATCTGTTCATCACTGACATTGGTAATTCTTTTTGATGCGAAAACTGCTTTGACATCATTTGAATACATTGGCATCAATTCAGCCAACTTTGCAGCCAAATCAGGAGTGTTTGCAAGGGAATCGACTTCACCGAGTGCGTCTTTCAATTCTTGGAACACTTTAGGATCGGTCTTGTATCCATTACGAGCGTCACTTGCAGCCCATTCAGCGTGCTGAAGAGCAGCCTTTTGCTCATAGGTGAGGTTCTTGCGGCGCTTTTCAGCATCCAACAACAAGGTTCGAACAGTAGCAAAGTCAACGAAACGCTCTTCTTCAGTCATAGTAATTCCTCATTCAAGTGGTCGGAGATGCTCAGGACGAGCAATGACCGTTTTTGCCATGTTACCGTCTTTGACAGCAACAACCCAAGCGACACCCTGTCGCTTTTCGATGAATCCAGTTCGTCCGTTGAAACGGCGGTGAGGCATACCCATTTGTTGTCCACCGTCTAAAACGATAGCAACACGGTCGCCTTCTTCATACTCATGCATGACGCGGCTGATGTTAATTCGGCTGCGTTCATTCTTACGGCGGCGTAGAATACTTCGTGTTCCGACTCGCAGTCCCTTGGATCGTTTCATGTTGGTCGCCTCCTCTTTGCCCGAGTGTGCAGATATGCAACTTCCGAGCATTTTGGCGACCTACCCTTCCCATATAAGCACCGCGACGGAGTTTGGACCGGGAAAAACCTCAAAAAAGCAAAGTGAAGAGGCCAAATCCAGCCTCAATCCGCATGAATATCGCCAACATCGAGCCAAAGAACATCACATTTTGCTTGGATCAATGAAGACAAACTTGGTTGCGTCCGACCTCCATCGCCATGGACTGTTTCTTTGACATATGTCCCCGATTCACACCGAAGTGTAAACTCAATTTCACGGACTCCATCTTCCATCGTATCGATGATTGGTTTCGAAGTTTCAAAGACAGTTCTTCGACGAATCAAATCAGCTCGTCGATGAGCGACACGTTCAGGGGTGCGTTGAGCCAACTTTACACCGGCGAGTTTAGCGATCGTTTCCAAAATCGAATCGTTCTCGGGTAAATCAAGATAGGTTGGCGCAGGAGGTCCAGAGGCAAGGATACGTTCAATCAACACAGGTTTAGTTCCTGTTTTAACGAGTTTTAACTCTTCAGCCATCGCCACTAATTCCGGTTTCTTCATCGCCTTAAGCGTTGCTTCATCCGGCGCTTCAGGGACGTCGATGACGGTTGGAAGAGGTTTGGTGTGGTCGTTCTTTCTGTCACCTCGTCGCTTTCGTTTTGACGATTGTTTCTTTCCTTTTCCGCCACGTTCCTGGACATCAATATGTGTCAAGTCAACTGGAGCAGTAAGAACAGCCAATTCGGCTTCACTCAAAGGCATCAGGCGGAAACGAATGGTGTAGGATTTCTCTGCCGGCGTATCTTTTACACGGACAACTTCACTTCGATTCGAATCTCGTAGTCCAGTAATGATAATGCTACCATCGGCGGCATCATTGATTGTTTTCATCGCTTCAATCACATCGACAGAACGAGTCATTGGTTCTTTCATTTCGATAACAAAAGGCCGTCCCCGGCCCATACAACGAACATCGATATCTTCCCGACCCATGCCGTGGAAGGCGTGTTCTTTGGATTGAAATATTCCGAGCAAAGGATTGCCGATGAGGTCTTGAACACTCTTTTTGTATTGCAAACCAGTTTGGTCACAGCGTTCACAGCCGCGTCCTTTGCACGCTCGGCATGGCCAGCGAGTTTGGGGAATTCCTCGTTCGAGTTTTATGTAGCGTCCGTAGAGGTAATGTGCTCGAATATCGAGTTCAACCGTGAGTGTGAGTACGTCGATGAGTGCCAATACTTGGGGCTTATCATTTACCAAGAGCACACCTTCTAATCGTTTGTTCAGGTGTTGAGCAATGGCATTGACAAGTCCACTTTTGAGTGCATCAGAGCCACCGGCCCCGTGTCGTTTCCTCATCTCCTCTTCCTCCTCAATTTGATCTTTAGGAATCCGCGCACCGAGTTGTAGGCGTGAGAGTTCGTAAGGAGATATCGAGTCATAAATGATATCAGCAAGTAATTCAGATTCTTCGTATAAGTTTTCACAGAAAGGGCACAGCGGTTCATCTTCACGTGCACTTCCTAAGTGTGAGTCGCGTTCGAGGACCGTTGAACGAATTTCAATTCCAGATTGTTCAATGCTTTGTTCAAACCGCTTCTTTCCACCCAAGCGCCCAATACAATGGTCGCATGTCCCCATACGAACCAGATGCTTGTGACCTGCAGGAGATGGTGCTCGAGGAATCTCTTCCATGTGGGTGCCGAGTTGGTCGGGTGAATCCAATGAACCGTCGTCTTCAACCTCTTCTTTTGGCTGTTCAACAGCACTGTTCTCATCCCAAAGCGAATAATCAGTTTGCCCAAATCCGGCATTGGCATATTTCATCCAATCTTCTTCAGTTTCGTTTTCATCGGGTTTTTCATTCGACATAAAATCACCACTTTCTCGGGGCCAACCCCTAAGACTGCAGTTGCTCCGTATGCTCGCTCATTGATGAATACACCGGTGCTTCAAAAGCGGTTTCTCATCCTCAAGATGTTGCGAAGAGCAGCCATAATGCGAACAATATAGCTGCAACAATGTACATCAATACAGCCCCAGTAACAGAAACAACTGCGGAGGACTTTGCCCCAACAGTCCGTTCCCATTTCCCATATTGGGCACTGTATGCGCCTAATAATACGAGGCCGATGGAGTTGCCATTACACACAAGGCAGCACATGAAATCATCAGCAATGAATCCTGAATCTATGAAAAAGAACCCGACCGTCGAGATGATAATCAAGAGCAATGAACTCCCAAGGAGTTCTTTGGAAGGTTTCCCATCCACTGAAATGATGCCTTGTTTCAGATTCTTCCTTTTATCAATCACTTTTTTCTTCTTCTTACTTTTATCAATCACTTGGTATGCTTTCTTGAAACCAGATTTGTTATGTTTTCTTTGAGCGCCAGGGAAAGTTGCGGATGCCCTCGTATCGTTTTCGGCATTTGGGTTCGATGCATGAATGAGAATACTCTGGGGTGGGGATATTTCCCCAGCGTCTTCCTTTTCGCCCATAGACGTTTTTTAGCACCTTTGAGTTTAAACAATGCCCCGTTTTTTACTGAAGGGTTTTATTCCACTGGACGCAACATCATCGTCACAGACTTCTTTCCTTGATGGAAGACGCCGACCTCTCTGAATCTATGCCGTTCATGAAACCGAATCGACCCGGGGTTTGGAGGCGTGAGGTTGACCTCAGCAGTAACGGGGAACTGGAGGTTTTTTCCATGTTCAATCACTTGCCCATACAGGAGTGAACCAATGCCTCTGCCTCTATGTTCGAGGGCTACAGCAATACGGTCGACGTACAGAAATTCTTGATATCGCTGGTTAAACCATGCATAGTTGAGGCTTGCATATCGTGTTCGAGGACAGAGGCAGAGTACGAAACCAAGCATTTCGTCACCATCAAATACTCCAATTGGGAGTTCTGAAAGGGAAAAAAGGTCAGCCATTTCCTCAGGAGATATTTGTCCGGTCCCAGGTAGGCCTTGTTCGTTGATTTGCCAGGCAGCAGTCACATCTTTCGACTCGAGCCGGCGAATGTCCATTACGCGACCTCTTTGGGCGGAGGTTTTGAAATGAGCCCCAATGCTGCGGTTGTTAAGACAAGGCTTGCAACCAGTGAGAACGCAATCATAGCCGCCGAGAAGATGCCAAAGTTGGTGAATAAGCCCATTGGTGAAAGTGCGATGACGCTAAATCCAGCAATGTCAGAAGCAGCACTTCCGATGAGGGCCAATCCGCAGGCGCCACCGATTCCAATCAAAGCTTCCTCGTGAGTTTCGCCAGACTCCCGACCTTCCCTATACCTCTCAGTAACGTGGATACAGTAATCTATACCGACACCTAACGAAATGGTTGCAATGGTGACAGTGACGATGTTGAGCGACGAGCCAGCAATATACATTAGGCCATACAACCAGACGACAACTAAGAGGATTGGAATCAAGGTAACACTCGCTTGTTTGAACGAACGGAATCCAAGAGAGAGTGTAATGAAGACAAACAGCGAGCCGAGTCCAAGTGAAGATTGCATTTCACCTTGCATTGTTGTCGAGGCTACGTAACGGGTCACTGGGCGACCGGTTGGCATAACCCACGTCAAGGGTTTATCCTCACTTTCTGCACCTTCTTCATACTGGTCACCGGTTGAGAGATTGGTGAATGGGGTGAGGTCTCGCCATACTTCTTTCATTCCTTTCGCCATTCCAGGGAAATCTTCAGGAGCGGTCATTCCAAATCGAATGAGCATTCGGTCATACTCCGCTGGTTCACCGTTGACATCGAGCCAAGGTTGACTCGGGTCCAGTTCGACCTCTGGTGCAATGTAAAGCCCAACAATGCTTGGAGGGATGTCTGGAATCGGGCCAATTCCAGGTACGCCGTTCAGTGAGAGGAATCCGAAAAAGAAGGCAAGACAGTCTCTATCAGTGAGGTCCATCAAAGGACCATTCCCAGCAGTTGAACAGTTCATACCATGTCCAGTTTCATTGACAACCCAACCAGCCTCTTCGAAGGGTGTGGGATCCAAAACCATTGAGCCTTGAGCAGCAAGAACCATTTCATCCAGAGCCAAAATATCGATTGTTCCATCGGGTTGGCGAGTAATTTTATCAGGGACGCCCTCGGGTAAGTAGTCCATATTTTGACGGAATGTGTCGATGGCTGCGAACACTTCAGGGTCGAGCACATCTCCTTCGATTAACAGATTTGCAGGTTCTCCTTCATTGGCAAACCGTAGAGATATTTCAGAGACTCCAATGGCAAAATCAGAACGTTCATCCAAGAAATCTTCGATGGCAAAGTCACCTTCCAATTGAGCCATACCCCATGCTGCAGGGATGGTGAGCAAGAAAGCAACGCCAGCAATGAGCACTGATTTACGGAATGTCCCCGAATTCAAGGCAATCGATTCGAGCCATTCTTTAGGAACGAGGTGAGTTATATTTTTTCGTTCTTCAATACTTTTATTGCGCTTTACAAGCCATTCATCAACTGATAGACGAATCAGTGGGACCCATAAACCGGTGAGCATAAACGCAGCCAGAATACCTAACCCCGCTTCAATTCCAAACGAGCGAAGTACTGCAATATCGCTGAAGATATTCGCTGCAAATGCAGCCATGGTTGTCAGTGTTGTGAGAAGGATGGCCCGTCCAACACGTTGTAATGTGATTTCAGCGGCAATTCGAGGTTCACGACCGTTCAAACGTTCCTCTTTGTAACGATGCAGCGCATGAAGTGAATCATCAATCCCAAGCGCAAGAACAAGAATCGGAAGAAGGTTCGAGAATTGAGAACGAGAGATGAGTGAAAACCCAAATAGAGAGGTGAGGCTTGAGAAATGACCAATCATCCCCTGCATCCACAGCAATGCTGTTCCAAGAGCAAACATCACAATAATCACATCAGAAACTCTGCGCAAACTCACATAGAGCAATCCAATAATGGCGATTCCCATTAACAAGACCAATCCTGAACTCGCTTGCAATTCACGATTGACTTCAACGTTGACGCCTTGTCCAAGCAGTAAAGTGATGGTGGTTCGATCGTTTGAACGAAGATGACCTTCTAAATCCATGTAGGACCATTCTGTGGAACAGCCCGTCCCTTCTTTCTTCATTTCAAGACAGTATTCTTCTGTGTACTGAGGTGGATGGAGTACAAGCGAGCCATCGGCAATTCGATATCCGCCTATTTTGACACCATCCTCTGAGAAGTCGACACTCCTTTCCTGCAAAGCATCTTTCCAAATCATTTCCCAACCCATTTCTTCGAGAACCCCTCGGTCAAATTGTACAAGTAACCAGGTCGAGGAAGCGGACCAGCGTCCATTTGCATAGAAGGCATTCTCCCATGTTCCATCGCCGTTCAACGAGCCACCAACCGGTCCGGTTTGCAGGGCATTCATGTCAGCTACAAATCCGCGGTCAATCGAAAGCCAGCGAAGGAAGTTATTGTTCGAAGCATCAGCCATACGAGATGCAGCCATATCGATGTGCTGTTGTGTGATGTTCTCATCATCGAATTCAAGACAGTCCAATACGCCACAGTCGGTCCAATTTGTCGGTGGTGCTGTGACCACACCTAGCGTGGTAAGGCCAGGTTGTGTGAGAATGGAAGTGCCGTTCATGAACCCACGGAAGTGGTCAGAAAGCGAAATGGCCCCAGGAGCTTGATTACCAGTCACGTCGTTGACCAGTGGTATCATTGCTTTACCCATTGGATGGTCTTGTACCATATTCACTTTAGCATCAATTTCTCTGAGTAATGTGAGATTCATGATGCCTGCAGTTGGAGCATAGATTCCCCCCCAAGGCTCTCCAGCATCAAGCATTTCAGTTGCACTTGGTAGAGATGAATAATCCGGTGCTCCATCACTCATTCGAGCCACAGGCGTCCAATCTTCGAGTGCAGGTACTTTGTCGGGGTCACGTGCTGAGACCAAAAAGCCAAGAATAATTTCAGAATTAGCAAACTCATCATCGATAATCGCTTGCGCTTCAAGTTCAGGAGAATCCATTTCATAGGATTCCATGTCAATGGGTTGGAGTGCTGTTAAGACTCCTGGAATCATCAAGATCGTAAGAAGAAAAACGGCAATGTGGACTTTTTTCCGATGAGGAATGAGCCACCGAGCAAAATCTGCAAAGGTGGTCTTCATGTTTGTTGGTCCCACCTCCTCCTTTTCAACTCATGTTTTCATTCTCTCCCATTTTTACATCATCGTTGCCTTCAAACACCGCCTTGCCTTGGAAGTGCCATGGCAATTATGCTCATCTTGAATCAACAACCGTATGACGGGACTGATGTGACGTGGAATGCACTGCGACTTGCTCGCCAACTGAATGATGACGGAGCAGAAGTCCGAATCTTTTTGATGAACGACAGCGTTGACTTAGCGCGTGATGGAATCGAGCCCCCTGAAGGGATTGAAGACATGG
>CAJJCQ010000054.1 GCA_905182725.1 uncultured Candidatus Poseidoniales archaeon | reverse complement strand
TTGTGACACCGTCACCAACAGACCAAACTTGGTCGGTTGTGTCTCCGAACTCTACGAGAACGCAGCCACCGCCGGTTGCACCAGGGTTGTCACAGGTCACAGGAGCGCCATTGTTGACTGAGATCTTAACAGAGATCGCAGCCCAGTTGATGTCGCTTCCTTGGGTCATTGTTACACGAACAAGGTTGTCTTCAATTCCATCAGTTGGGGATCCGTTAGCATCTTCAGCGTCCATGACGTAAAGCGCAAGGTTTCCATCTGTGTTGCCTTCTGCGAGGGAACTAGCCCACACATACAAGACACCAGCAAGTACCACAGTAATTGCGACCATTAGGATGGTAGCGATAACTGGGCTAACAGCTTCTTCGTTTCTATTTTCGTTTTTCATATTTTTGTCCTCCTTCCCGAAATCGGGGGTAGATGCTCTACCGTATCCGTGATATTTAACCCTACTCCTTACATTCTTCGTAAAAACTGCTAGAATGGGCTAAAATACGGGTTTATTGAAATGTACTCCAGAGTCAAAATGAGTGCCAAAGTGAGTAGAGCATAATGTTTGTAAGCGCGAACTGCGCGGGCAATGCTCAAAAAACCACATTCTTGGTTTTGTTACTTTTTAGCCGCAAGGCTGGAGTGAGTAAAGGTGAACAGGGTGAGAGTAATGCGGAGGGGATGGGATGCACTCAACAAGAACTTCAACAGCCCTGTTCGTTTCAGTCCACGCATTCGCGGTTTATATTGGTTTTCAAGGAAAAAAGGAAGATTCTATGATTCCTCGTCGTTTTAATCATTCAACTGTTAAAATTTCTGCGCCACCTGCAGTGATGTAAACAGTATGTTCAAATTGACAGATATTTCCGCCATCCATGCATCTTAACGCGTGGTATGTTTCGAGGAAGCGGATGCTGATCAATTTCTTGACTAATGCATTCCATTTGCTTTGCCGACTGGCTTCATCAGCCTCAGGGAATGGTTTTTCGAGCATTGGATAGGCCCAACGTTCAGCGAAGGGGAGCGTGGAATACCTTTCCTCAAGATTACGGGCGAGTTGTGCCCCAAGAGGTTTCAATTGACCCTTTGCACGCGCTTTACGTGATGTTGTCAAGCCGGTGACTCGATAGATGTTCGAGGAACTTGCAGAGCCAATATTTTCAATCATTCCAGATTTTCCAGTTGTATTGAATGGTTCAACGGCATAGACGCTGCCTTCTTCGACGACTCCTTTGAAACCACGATTCTCAGAACCACATGCATAGGAAGGTATCGAAACACCCGCATGCAGTTCCCAGGGTTTCAGTTGATGTCCGCATAAATTTCGAATTGGCTGGAATCCTGCATCGATCGATGGTTGGGCTGCTGCTGCGCCAACTTTGTACCAAGGCGTACCTGGGTGCATAACTTCTATTGCAGCATCTCGGGCTTCTTTTGCTGCCTTTATTTGTTCAGTGTGGTTATTGGTATTTCCAACTTCATAGGTAAGTGCATTATCGCCAATATGGCCTTTGATATGTACCCCGTAATCAATTTTGACACAATCGCCTTTTTGCAAAACCATGTCGCCTTCCCAGCCTTCTGGCCCCTCAACCAAATGATTGGTCGTGAAATGCGCCGCGAGGTCGTTCGAATGGATTGTTGCAGGGAATGCTGGTTTGCCGCCATGACGATGAATGAAACGTTCTGCTGATTCAATCACTTCATGGTAGGTCTTCCCTGGCTGTAATTCCAGCTTCATTGCCTCTAATGTACGGCGGGCAACATGTCCTGCATCGCGCCAATACTTTAGTGATTCTTCAACATCCATGAGGTCACGTCGCTTTGAGGTACAACGCCCTCTCTCATAATGCTTACCGAATAACCCGTGGGTGAACTCTCAGATTGTTCAACAGAAAGAAGAGTACTCCCTTGACCACCAGGGCAGTTTCCATGGAGAATTGCATGGGCCTTCAAACCAAGTGCAATACCCGCTTTTTCGGCATTTGGTAAAGGCGGAATACCTGCAATATTCGCACTTGTCGCGGTGACCGGGCCAACTGATTGCGCTAATGCAAGAGCAGTCGGATGAGCGAAGACTCGAACCGCTACACGAGAACCGCCTAAACGCGGGTCTAATGGAGTATGTGCATCCAGAATAAGCGTTAATGTTCCAGATTCAAAACCTGCAAGTAAACGATGAGCAAATTCTGGAACCTTCACGAAGAGTTCTGCTTGTTGTAAGGACGCAACGCCCAAACTCACCGGTTGATCCGCTTGACGTTGTTTCAAAGCAAACAGTGCATCTAATGCTTCAGGGGTAGGAAGTGTCGCTAAACCTGGTAAGGTCGAAGTCGGGTAAGCAACAACTCCGTTTGAACGAAGTATTGTGAGTGTTTCATCAGGAATTACTTCCATCACTTCACCACTGTTACGCATGAGCCCACGTCGACACATGTTGTTTGGCAACTTCCGTAGCTAATGCTCTGTCTTGTGATTTGATCAAAAGTTTTCCACTTGGATAGAGCGTGAGGTCACAAGGGCCAAAAAAAGTCCAACAAAGACGTGTTCGAAGGCCAACTTCATATCCTGCTGCTTCGATAAGTTGGCCAACGTTTTCTAGATTGATGGATGTGATTCCTTCAGGTACAATTTGCCATGCTGCTTTATTGCCGCATAATTCCATTACGAATCCGTCGCTCATGTACTCACATCACAAGTTTTCAGGTCGAGAAGGTGGGCCGGTTGGAGGGCCAGAAGGTGGGCCGGTTGGAGGACCAGAAGGTGGACCCGATGGTGGGCCGGTTGGAGGGCCAGAAGGCGGACCACTCGCTGGAGGACCGGAAGGTGGACTGGAAGGTGGACCACTCGCTGGAGGGCCAGAAGGTGAACCGGCTGGAGGACCGGAAGGTGGACCACTCGCTGGAGGACCGGAAGGTGGACCCGATGGTGGGCCGGATGGAGGGCCAGAAGGTGAACCAGATGGTGGACCGGTTGGTGGCGTGCTCGCATGGGGCGGGCTTTGAGATTCGACGGGAGCGGGAAGCGGGCTTGATGGAAGAGGGGGCGGTGTTGCTGCCGTGACTGGCTCAACTGGAGTGGGTTCAACTGGAGTGGGTTCAACTGGAGTTGGCTCATCTGTTTCGGGTGCTGCTGCAAGTACCATCTCATCGATAGAACTTGTTTTCGCGGCATGAAGAAGAAGGTCATTCGAGGGTGCGGAACTTTCAACTGGAGTGGGGTCCGGAGATTTCTTTTGTTGCCATGGTGGAACCCGTGGCCCATCTTTACTTTCAGCAACCTCTGCCTTGGAGTCGCCAAGTGAAATTTTCGTCGAACCACCAGATGCATTCTCTCCACTGTATGAAGTCAAAATAACAGATGAAGGGTCAATGATTTCTCGTTCTGAGACTTTTCCAAAGGAGTCAAGATTGGAATCAAATGCCCCGCTGAACAGACTTGAGCCAATCGCGTTGCCAAAGGTTCGACCTTGTTCTGCTTCGAAGGTGAAATCCGCTTCAAAGGGACCCAATGAAAGTGATTGGCCTGCACCGGTGACTGTAAACGACCATGTTCCTTTTTCAAGAGGGAATTCAAACGAAAAGTTCCGTGTCAATCCTGGTCCAAGTGAAGAGATCCCCGAATCGGATTCAACTTTCTTCCCATCACTGGTGATGATATGAACTTCGAGTCCGCCAAGAGGAATAGCGGCCTCATTTGTCATATCAATGGATACCAGAACCACATCTTCGTCGTCGTCATCAATGTCCATCAGGACTGTCGATAATTTGGCTTCAAGAGATGCCGCCCGAACGGTATGGTCGTCGCTCATGTGTCCACCGTAGAGGTTTCTCTACAAAACCCTACTTCACTTCAACGCAGCCGAAGACGAGTCTCGGAAGGGAGTGACCAATCGACAGCCGCAACGGTATGATTCTTGATGTCTAATGAGGTCCGGTACTCTCCTTCTTTCGAACGCCCACGAAGAACATCCCGAAGGCCAAACCATAACACACCGAGAATCGGAAGAAGATAGAACAGTTTGCCAAATGCTCGGGGGCCCCAATGATGTTCTTCAAGGAGAGTTCCGTTATCATGAACGATAGCGATTCTAAAACCACGTTGAGCAAACGAACGTCCGAATGCCCGCCCTGTATATTTGAAATAAAGGTAATGAGCAATGAAAAACACACTCCAAGAGACTATGAATCCCGCACTGTATCGGAATCCTTCAGTCAGTAATCCAAAATTGGGCAAGGTAATCAGAAGTCTTTGCCCAGTCATGAAATGTAAAACCAAGGTCAAAAGGACGACATCGAGCATAAATGCTGCGACTCGTTTCCAAACTGGGGCGATGAGCATCCCTTCAGGTGCAGAAGAAAGAACAGCCTGAGCAAGGGTTCCACTTCCTTGGTGGATGCTGACTGCACTGTCTGCCATAGTGTTCGGTAGAGTCTGCCCTTTGTCAAATGTTGGCTGAACCCTTTAGGCGTGAGTAATATGCCAAGCGAAGAGGTTTCGCTCCTCTGCCCAATCCAGCCAGGCGCGCCATGTGCCATCGTGTCGAAGTGTTTTCAGATTGCCAAGAACGATCAGTCCCCGCTTTGCCCGGGTAAGGGCGACATTGAGTCGGCGCTTATCCTTCAAGAATCCAATTTCGCCAGCATCGTTTGCGCGAACTGCGGAGAAAACTATGATTTCTTTCTCCCGTCCTTGGTAGCCATCGACACTCTTGATCTCAAGACCTGCGTATGGGCCATTTTCTTCGCGCCCGCCCGCTTGGTCAAACAAATCAATCAACAGTCGGACTTGACCGCTATACGGGGTAATAACGCCTATATCGGACGGTGTGAGGTCGCCAGCGCTGAGCAAGTCATTAACGATCGAGAGTACTTTAGCAGCCTCATCGAGGTTGGACTTGCTACTGCTTTCATCATCAACAATTTCAGAGCCCTCAACGGGTACAAACGCGACTGGGTGGTCCCAATCAGGCCATAAGAATCCTGCAGCAGGTGGTCTGTCACTCGAACTGCAACCGTCTTCTAAACGGCCTTCGTAAAACCGGGCGCTCGGATATTCTCGGATCGTTGGGTGCATGCGATACTGAGTGGTCAACATATGAGCATCAAGCCCACATTCGATTAATCGCTCAAACAATGAACGGCCAAGGCCTCCGTCCTCTGCGACTTTACTGATGACGGTTGGAGGAAGTTGTTTGTGGTCGCCTACCAGTACCAATTGACGACAACCCCGAGTAATAGGAACTAACGAACTTGGTTCACTTGCTTGAGTCGCCTCATCCATCAAAACAACTGGGAATTGTCGGTCTCGGAGTAGATTGTGTCCAACACCAATGGTTGTTGCACAGATGACTTCGGCGTCATCAAGAACGGCGGAAATCATGTTGCCTTCGATGTGTCGCATTTCTTTGAAATTGCGATTAACCTCTCGATGCGCCAAGCCTTTTTCTTTACCTTTTAATCCCGAAAGGTTACGTCGTAATTCATCGTTTTGTTCTCGAATAAATCGCAATTCTTCTTGCAGTGGGTGTTTCTCGATCTGTGCATCAAGTGTTGCTTCGCGTAGATGCTCACGTACTTTGACTGGGCGACCAATTCGAACTGCTTTGATGTTCATTTCCAGCAATCCTTCGAGTAAATTATCAACGGCTACATTCGATTCTGCTGTTGCCAGTATTGGACCGCGTCCCATACGAACAAATGCAGTCAGTAAGCGAATCGCAGTATGCGTTTTACCAGTGCCTGGTGGGCCTTGAATCAAAGTCAGCCGTTGGGTAATAGCGGCCTCAATAGCTGCTTGTTGGGAAGAGTTCAATTCCATTTTGCCAATGCCAAGGGGGCCGTGTCGCTTCTGTCCACGGATTTCAGGTGGTCGTTGAGCAGAGGCTGACATGTCATGTAAGGCGCCGAGTAAGACATCGCGTAACACAGTCCCACTGTCACCTTCAGTCGAGTGGAAAGTTGACAACGCCTCATGCATTCGGTCATGTGCGACTCGATTCGCCCCCCTGTCGAGGCGCCAAGTACCTTTCTTCAAATCATTCGGTTTCTCCGCAACTACAACACGGACTCGTGTAGGACCTCTGTCCAGAACAATGCCTTCCACGACTTTTTCACCCCAAGGACGCGCACGGGAAATTAAAACAATATCGCCGTGGCCAAAGCGATGAATCGGTAATCGAGAGCCGGCTTTATTTTCAAAAACAAGAATCGGTTCGCCGAAAAAACGGCCTTGTGTTCGGCCTGTGAGGTCAAATAAAGTCAAACCCGCTGCTAACAAGCGTTGTTTGCTCCATTCTTTCCAGCGCTCTTCGACCATTGCTGTTTCATCATCGAGTTCTCGGCGGATAAGTTTCGTGAAACGAGAAAAATGGTCTTGACCTCGTTGCCACTTGAGAGGCATTTCTTCTGCGAGTTCTCGATCGATCTTCTTTTCAGCAGCACTGCTGTTCATCCGACGCACTTTTCCTCGCTCCTCCATGCCCAATCCAAAACGGCGTACCCCATCAGCGTATGCCCTCAACAATGAAGCATTGACGAGTCGAGAAACCCCATGTATTAAACCCAAAATATTGGACGACGGAGTGGTGGGCGGTATGTTTCGACGTCGTAAAGATGGAAATTCACAAGAAGGGAATGTATGCCCTTACTGTAAATTCGTCAACGAAGACGCTGTTGAAAGTTGCGCTCAGTGCTACTATTCAATGAATCTGGCTGCTCGTGACCAGCCGATGGCAACACCTTCTACCTCCGGTTCTGATTTATTGAACACCTTGATGGGGGAGATTGAACTTGAAGAAGATGAGATTACGGTCGAGGCTGTTATTTCTCTCGAAGATGTTGCTGTAGAAGTTGACCCCTACGAAGAAGCGAAACAAGAAGATGAGGACGCTTTCCAATTCATTAGCGGGAGCAGTCCAACCCTTTCCAAAACTGTTGAATTTGAAACTCCAGACGAAGTGGAATTAGATGCTTCCGATGCTCCAGCAAATCCTGTCGTGTTTGACATGGGGGATGAAGACCCACTTGGGATACCGATGGAGCCGGTACCTCTTGGGATCGGGAAATTGTATTCTCCATCGGTTAAAACCGAAAAAGATGATGACTTAATGGGGTCAATCGGGCCTGTAGCAGGACAAACAACGGCGACTCCCGAGATTCCTGATTTTATGAATTTAACCCAAGTGAAGCAACAGTCACCCTCTGAACCCGTACAAGAAACGCCCCAGGAAGCCATACCGTCGCCAGCTGTATCCTCACAGGAATCTACAGTTCCTGATACGCCAATTGTCCCTGTAACTCCCGATGTGCCAAACTTGAATTCGGCCCCTGACACTCCAGAATTACCAGTTGTGGCTGAACGTACTGACGCATCTCTAACTCCTAACATTCCAGAGAATTTTGAACCGGCACCCGTGGCTACAACTCCGGAACTGCCAACAACTGCAGATGTTGCGCAAGTTGTCGTGGAAACTGAACAATCTGCTCCAGTAACTCCTCAAACGGACACCCGAATATGGCCATGGCCTGCCCGAGAGCCGTGGGATGCACATCAAGTCTATCGTGAAGTTGTGTCAATCCTTGAATCCGTTAAAGTAGGTCAATTGTCGAAGGCTGCAGAAACTTTGGATGCATTGGGTCCACACCTTGAACATAATTTCGACATGATGCTCCACATTGGTTCAGCAATGCGTGCCTTAAATCGTGAAGAGCACTTGCAATGGACACTTGCTATGGCGAAGTATGTCCATCCCAACAATGAACATGTGGTGGCGGCTGTAGCCCAATTATCATAGAGGATTGACCATGACTCCTGAACTTGAGTTTCGCCCTGACATGCGGCTTATTCCGGTCAGCAAAGCCATTCTTCCTTTGCTCTTAGAAGCGTATCATGAAGACCCTGCGGCGGCTCAAACCGCTTTACCGTGGCTTGATGCAACCAATAATGTTCAAGGCCAACTCAGCGATATGTTGTTTGATGTTGAAAATCAAGCAGAAGTTGATCGATTGCACTTTTGGTGGATCCGTTCAGAAGAAAAAGGCGCCTTCGTTGGACTGATTGGCTTTGGCGATGAGTTGCAACTGTTGCAATCTTCATACAATTTAGGGTACTGGGTTCGCTCTTCCTATCAACGTCAAGGCATTGCTCATGAAGCAACTCGAACTGTACTTCAATGGTTGGAAAACAAAACAATTGCAAGTGATGATTTCGTTCGTATTGAGATTACTGTCCACCCTCATAACGAAGCCGGACTAGCTACTGCAAACCGTATTTGCGAAGAGTGGAATGGAGAAACTATTGAACAATTTATCGGAATTGAAATTGGGCAACGTACGGTCCCACATCGATTGCATATCCTCGATTTACCTCGAGGTGAAGTGGCTTGAACGCCACGTGGTTAACTGTTGACTTCGACGATGTTCGACATATTCCCAGTTTTTACGGCCACCCAACGCGGAGTAAACACACCTATGATTCCATCACAGGTTCTGGATTACAAGAAACACTTTCCGAGAAATTTGTCCAAGGAATGCGCGGTTTCTCCGCATGGCTTGA
>CAJJCQ010000053.1 GCA_905182725.1 uncultured Candidatus Poseidoniales archaeon | reverse complement strand
CAAGATCGCTGGATGTAACCGACATGTGTGTCCCTCAAAGTTTGATGTTGACGTTCTTGATTTTGGTGTAGAAGCGTAGAGCATCTTGGCTTTGTTCGATACCAATTCCAGATTGTTTCCAGCCGGTGAATGCAGTTTGAGGGAAGGTAATCGGGTATTCATTGATTGAGACCATACCGCTTTCCAAATCTCGAGCCATGTTGTGCGCTCGACTCAAATCATTGGTCCAAATACCGTTCAACAAACCGAACGGTGAGTCGTTGGCTAATGCCAATGCTTCAGCATCTTCACTGAACGATGTAACTGCTAAGACTGGGCCAAACAGTTCTTCATTGAACAAAAGATTTTGACTGTCAACACCAGTAACGACTGTTGCTTCCATGAACGCTCCATCACCTTCTACGATGTTTCCCCCGCAGACAACTTTTCCACCCATTGCTAATCCTGCATGTAATTTATCCATGACTTCTGTGCGGTGGTTTCGATGAACGAGGCTTCCAATTCGAACACCTTCTTCCATTCCAGGTCCAACTTTCCATTTGGCGACTTCTGCAACAACTGCATCGACCAATTCGTCGTGAATATCTTCGTGAACAATTAATCGAGAACCGGCCCAACACATCTGTCCAGCATTCATGAAGATTCCAAAGCAAATTGCTTTGGCAGCATATCGGAGGTTTGCATCCTTAAAGACGATGTTTGCACCTTTACCACCAAGTTCAAGTGTAACTGGTGTAAGGTTTTCACTTGCTTTTGCCATGACTGCCTGTCCGGTAGGAACGCCTCCAGTGAGTACAATTCCATCGACGCCTTTGTGACCTGCAAGAGCATCACCAATGAGACCGCCTGAACCAGTGATCACCTGAAGCACTCCAGTCGGGAGTCCGACTTCTGCTTCTTCCATTGCCTTGGCCCATGCGACTAAGGACAGTGGTGTCCATGAAGCAGGCTTTGCAATAACGGTACATCCAGCAGCCAATGCAGGTGCAATGGAGCGTAGAGCGAGTTGCAGTGGGAAATTCCAAGGGATAATGTGAACGGTTACACCAAGCGGTTGGCGCAAGGTATAGTTGAGACGATTACCGGGAACAGGGATTGTACTTCCTTCGATTTTATCGGAAAGTCCAGCGAAATATTCCAGAGTCCATGCCCCGAAACGAATTTCTGACAATGCTTCACGGAATGTCTTACCATTATTGTTTGATTCGAGAACTGCAAGTTCCTTTGCTTTGGCATAGGTGGCTTGAGCCATCTTGTTGAGAATACGACCTCGCTGTGCAGGGTCCATATTCTTCCAGCTTGAATCGTTGAAAGCTGCGCGTGAAGCATCAACACATCGGTTGACATCGCCAAGAGTTGCCTTGGGAGTTGTGGCCATTATTTCCCCAGTAGCGGGGTTGAGTATCTCGGCTGTTGCACCATCTTCCGCATCGCACCATTCACCTGCAATCGACATTTGTTCTGCGCTCATGTTCCACTCCAAGCGTTGTCCCCTCAAAGGCATTCGCTTGACAAGACTTGCTTTCAAAGAAAGGTGAAGCAGTGGCTATGGGCGAAAAGACTCTTGAAGCGAGTTCGCTGTGCACACAGTATGGCTCGAGAGATTGGTTTGGCACAAGCGGCGGCTCGGACCATCGCAGGCCGAGCACCTCGACTGTTAGTCATCGCTGGAGCGACTGGAACTGGAAAGTCTACTGCTTCAGTTCAAATCGCCGCCAAGAGTGGTTTTGCACGTCTTCTTTCCACCGATGCCGTTCGTGAGATTATTCGCTCGTGCGACGAGGAGAGAAGTGAACCTGCTCTCCATCGTTCCTCTTTTTCACAAGGAGATTCGGGGGAGCCAGTAATCGATTGGCTGGATACATGCCAAGCCGTCGAAGGTGGAATAATGGCGACGATTGATCGTGCTCGTCGAGAAGGTATTGACCTGTTGATTGAAGGTGTTCACATCAATCCGAGTGAACGCTTACTCAGAAGTTGGCGTGAAGCAGGTGGCATTGCAATTGGATTGGTCATGACGGTTGGTGAAGATGAACGTCATCGTTCCATGATCCGTTCACGTGATGCTCATTCATTCCGTCGTGCAGACCGTTATCTCGCCGCATTCCCTCGGATTCGTGCGATTCAAGAAGGCTTGATTGAACGGGCTAAAATTGCGTCTTGGCCTATTGTTGATTTATCGAGAGTGACCAATGATACTGAACGAATCAAGCATTTGTTGGACTTGGCGTGGAATGAGCATATTCAGCGTCGCTAAACATGGGTCATCTCAAACGAAATGGCAACAGTAAGCATTGCTGTACCATCAGATATCCCTAATTCTCCCGAAAAATGGAGCGTTGTTGGAGATGTTTCATTAACTTGGAAATCAATGAGTTTGATTTCGATTCCCCTCAGTTCACCATGGTAGAGCATGTCATCATGGACACTTTGAAAAGCAATCTCTCCCGCATCGAACGGTTCTAAGCCGCCGTCAATCCACAACTGAGTACGTGCTTCAGTGAGTTCTGGAATCGCTTCTACAACTTCAATTCTGGCAACCAATACTCCATCCGAGGCAGTGTTGTGAGGCATGGTTAATCCGGCTACTTTCACGCTGAAAATAGCCATTGAGAGTAAGGACATAAGCAAAACGACCCCAGTTGCAAGCAACATTTGCCCAGCGTCACGGTCTTCATGTGATGGATTCGAAACAGGTCGCATCAAGCACCACCTCCACGGTTCCAAACATCGAGAGTGACCGTCCACGAATTTTCATCAATCGCAAGCAGATGGTGTACTGTTACGGTTCCTCCAGCAGGCGTTCCTGTGTTGCCGTAAGGTACCGATGTACCACTGTTTTGTGAGAGCCAACAATTCGCCTCTTTTCCTGCTGCAATTTGTTCTTGTAACAAGAGACATGCTCCATCGAGTTCTCCATTTGTTAACAATTCACTCAATCGGTTTTCACCTGATACTTCTGCTTCAAGACCCAAACCATATCGAAATGCATCATCACCTGTAAGCTCCAATCCCGCTTCATGCGCGACTGAAGGAGCATCTGGGACGTGAATTCTGATGAGGAAGGTTGCCGACATGAAGAACAACCAAAACAAGGTTAACATCTCAAGGATGTGTATTTGAGCATCTTCGTCATGACGCATTCAATCACCAAAGAATAACGGCGAGGGCACGAAAGTACCTGAGGATGGATTGAGCCCAGGTACCTCGGTAATACCTATCAAATTCGGCGTGAAAGCCAAGAAGTTGAACACGACTAATGCAACAACAATCATCATTCCAGAGTGCTTGAATCCGGTTGAAAAGCGACCGGTTGACATTAATCCTGCCATTGTTCCATTTCCTACCGCTTGCATTGTTACCCCGTAATAGAACACCGTCAAGAAAAACAGAGGGTCGATGTTACGAATTGTCATGTTTCCAATCGTTGAACCGCCCTCAGTACCGCCGGTGTTAGAACCTGCAATCGCAGGGATAAAGACAACAGCAAGGGTGACAATTACGCCGAGGAAAACAAAGTACGATGTCCAGATAACAGCAATATACGAGCCAATTGCTCGTCTTCGTTCACCTTCAAGGAATTTCAATTCACGAGAATCGTTTGCGGCAGTAACCAGAATATCCGAAATTTTACCACCTGCACGATCGGCTTCTGCAATCAAAGCAATTGCTCGTTGAACCAGTGGCGTTCCGACACGGTCTGCGAATTGCTTGATGACATCACTGAACTTGATACCCCAACTCAGTTGGTCAGACATTTTCTTAATTTCTCCATTCAGTGCCCCATATTCGGATGTCGCAAGAGTTTGAATCGCCACCGTCATCGCAAGGCCACCTTTCCAGTATTCCGCAAGGTCTCGAAGAAAGTCAGGGAATTTTTCTTCAACTGCGTTTTGGGCATTCATGACTCGTTCCCAATAGTACGAGGCAGGATAGAGGAAGAAAAAGAACATCAATCCAAAGAAGTTGAGGAAAATGAATGGGCGAACAGATTTAGGTCCCAATTCGAGTTCTGGACCAAGCCAAAATGATTTGTTATTCATGTTTGAAGGAACTCCGTCGTAATAATGTACAGTGATATCGAAATTTACTCTGGTCAGTCGTTCACCCTCGGTCATCGAAAATACAACTAATTCGTACCGTTTTTCCGGAGGTATCGTATTCATCTGGATCTTACAATCATCACCAGCCCGATCAACTTCGCCTGAATACGAATCCATAATTTCTCCACTTTGGGAACGTATGGCAACAATATATTCTGCACCGGAGTTTGCCGTTACACTACAATTGACCCATAAGGGTTGGAGAACAACAACACCACCTGTTTGGTCAGATTCTACACCAGGTACGTCGAAATTCTTGCCCTGTTTGGAGACCGATTTCCATTCTTCATCCTCCCATACGATACGATTCGGCGCATCCTGAAGGATGGCACACGATTGATTTGCAGCATAATCAGGTTTAACATTGGTATTGAAATGTTGACCCATAGGGTTGCCTTGCGAATCCTTTGCAGTAAGTCCACAATACAAATTTGTGAACATTGGTTCCCCGTTGGCCGTTGCGATGAATCCTGAGTTAGTCGCCCAAACTGCTGCAGTCCCTAACCCGAGTAAAATCGATACAAAGAGGATAGCGTAGAGTTTTGTCAATGTAGAATCATCCTTAGGCAAATCGAGTTTCACTGTTATTTTTTCCTTTTTACGTGCCATTCATCTCACCTCCTCTCACATATCTTGTTCCTTACTGCTGGTCCAGACCAGTATCGCATATGCGATGTGAATCATTGGTATAAATCCAAGAACAATGCCGTACAGCATTCCTTCAGACATTTGTGCTCCAGAGCCTGAAACCCAGAACATAATGACCAACATGACAATCAAAAACAGTGGCATAGCCACTGCAACGACAATATAGGATTCAGCAAGAAGGGCAATCGATTCCAAGAACATCTGCATGCGAGTTCTGTTTTCACGCATGTAGTGTTCTGCACGGTTCAAGAAAAACAATTTGAGTTGGCCACCAGCAGTAAGTGTTCCAACCATGCCTTGGAAAAATTCAGTCAACCATACCGAAGCGGCTCGGTCGACACTCATTTTCATAGCAGTAATTAAATCAAAACCGAGTAATGTTACGTCTCTGTACACCATCGCAGCATCATCCGCAACATCGCCATAAATTTCTTTATTCATGGCAAGAGATCTGAAAATCTTAGATGGTGTTGCATTTGCTGCAGACATAGCAGCGGTATAGGATGCAGCATAAGGGAGGTATTTTTCAATCATATCTCCACGTCGTTTCGCTTCCCGCTTTGCACCGTTTTTATTGTATTTGTAGGCCATGTAAGGTATGAGTAATCCACCGAAGAAGGTGATGAGGATTTCTGCAAATGGTGGGAATACTTGATACTCAAATCCATCGCATCCATTACCAGGTTTTGTCGGGTCGATCAAATCTTGATTCCAATACTCCCACTCGAAACAGTAGGCGATTGTTGTTGGGTCTTGAATGCCCTCCCAATACGCAATAATTCCTATGTCGGGGATGAAGAACAAGGCGACAAAGGCCCAACAAATCAATGTAATGGCCAATGATGTCATGAGGGCAGTTGCGAGGTATACCTCGGGCATCATCGGCATTGAACCTTTGACAAGACTTTCGGACAATTCCTTATCATTTCGAGCACGCTTACGCAGCAAGCGGCCGAGGAAGCGGTTACAAATCCTCTGCCATGTGGTCAAGTCCATCGAATCACTTCCATGTATGTCTTTCAATTAAGTCCATCAACACGAGCCATAATTTCAGTTGGTCGCACATAGTATTCGGTGATAATTTGAGAAACTTGGTCTGCTTTGCGGATATCGTTCAAAACCATCCATTCAAGGATGCGCTTCCGAGTACGCAGTTCACGGCGCATATCATCTTGGGAATAATTGAGTTTGACCATAATCTTCTCCAAGACATAGGATTTTCCACTGAATACGAAATCATCGGTATTCACATCCCAACGGAACACTTCATTGGTGATGATTTCAAGAGAGTTCGGATCAATTCCAACAATCTCGACCAACTGCTTAGCACGTCGAACACGTCTTCCGTTAATACGGGTCTGGATTTGAATCACACATGCTTCCAAAGCTGGTAGAAGGACACGAGGTATGTCGATCGGTTTGTTTTCTAATCGGTGAACGAGAGAAGGGACAGAATCGGCGTGCACAGTTGAATACGCACAGTGACCTGTAGCCATTGCCTGGAACAGAACGTAGGCTTCAGCACCACGAATCTCACCGACAATGATGTATTCGGGCCGTTCACGCAGTGCTGCTTTGAGCAACTCGAATTCTCCAATCACTCCTTCTGTAGATTCTCCACCGAAACCTTGGCGAGTCAAACCCGGAACCCAGTTTGGTTGTGGGATGTTGACTTCACGAGTTGATTCAATGGAGACGATTTTCATTTGCCAAGGTATGAAGATGCACATGGCATTGAGTGTCGTCGTTTTACCGGATGCAGTTCCTCCGACAAACAGCATTGGGACTTCATTCTGGAATCCAATCCAAAGATAAGCGACCATCAATGAAGACATGGTGCGGAATGCAACAATATCTGCGGGTGAAAACGGGTCGTCTTTGAACCGTCGAATACAGAATGCAGAACCTCTTGTCGAGATTTCATGGCCTAATTTCATGACAATTCGAGAACCATCCATGAGTGTTGCATCCAGCAATGGAGATGCAACTGAAATGTGCTTGCCACAACGTTGAGCGAGTTTGATAACATACGATTCAAGTTCGTGGTCGGTGTTCCATACGCAGGTCGTTTCGACCGATTCAAATTTCCGGTGGTAGGCAAAGATTGGTACTCCGGTGCCGTCCATGGAAATATCTTCGACGTTAATGTCGTTCATGAGGACGTCCATTTGTCCATATCCAATGAGGTCACGGCGTAAATAATAGAAAATCTTGGATTTCGACTTTTTATTAATTTTCATGCCGTAGGCTTTGATGACTTTATCCATTGCAGTGCGAATATATGCTTCAGGATTCGCATCAATCTCTTCGATATTTGCGGTAAGGGAGCGAATAAAGATGTCGAGAATCTCGTCACGGTATTCTTGTTCTTTTTTGGTCATCGGTGGTTCGATGATTTGATAGATGATATTGAGCGTTTGTTTGTCACGAACAATCCGGGCAAAGGCGTGCGGTGGCAAGACTGGGTACTTGTCAAGTTCGTCGTACTGGGCACGTTGTTTTGCCCGCTGACGCTTGCCTCCACCTTTGTTTTGTTTTCTCGCCATGTGTGCACCCTCTGCCGAAGCAATTTATCACAGCCTATGGCCGACTATAACACTTGGGTGAAACACACCCCTAAAACCGCTACCCTGCGGCCCAAACTGATAAACCGTAAAACGCCTGTTTCTTGAGAATGATTATTCTTGGTTTGTAAACGATTTAAGCCAAGTAAAACACGAACTTCGAAACATCTCTAAATTGACATTATTGTCAATTAAAAAATCCGATTCAGCGATGATTTCTTCTAAGCCCCAGCCACGCTCACGTGTGTCGCGAGTTTCAAACGCTTGCCGATCCCCATCTTCCGAACGTCCACGGTTTTGAATCCGGGTAAATCGAGTGTCTGGTGATGCAACGACGGCTAAAGAAGAGAACTTCTCACCCCAGCGCTGTTCAAATACCACCCGTTCAGCGGTACCCCGCATACCTTCAATCAAAACGATTGAATGTGATTCAAGATGAGTGTCAACGGCATCTGCCAAACGTACTGCAAGAACATCCTCGCCATGTTCAACACGTAATTGAGCTGCGATTTCACCAAATATGCCGGGAGTCTCTTTGAGTTCTAAACGAGTGACTTCAGCACGAACCATATCTCCCATTGAGAGGACTGGAATATTGTTTTCAAAGAGTACATTTGCAAATTCTCCTTTGCCAGAACCCGGCATACCGCACACCGCTACGACTCTGGCCATGCTTGTTGGGCGTAAGCGAATGCACATCAAGATACCTCCATCTTCAGGGCGTTGGATACGATTCAGTTCGAAAACTCTGCTCGGCCCCATCGTCGGTCCATGAGTTTCCACAGCAAAGCAGACGCTAAGATCAATGCAACTGATATGGCAATCATTCCTTTGTAACCTTGCTCGACCATACTTTGGTCATACATTGCAGCTGTTGCAGCAAGTCCACCTTCGGAGGTACGTTCCCACCAGTTACCATACAGAGATACATCTCCTTGCGTGAATGAAAGGAGGAACAAGAGGAGCAATGGAATCACGGTACCAATCCAAAACCAAATCATAATCGAGGCATCGAAAATGGCTTTATTTGGTCGTAAACCCATCAAGAATGCAGTGAGTGCGACGATGTAAATCGAATTTGCAAACATGACGATAATACTGGTTGGTAACGCACCCCATTCATCGAGTCGCCAGGCCATGAGGACAATGAAAATCAAAGAAATCCACGAAGTAGCAAGGAAATACACAACGACTTTGGCTCGTATGAGTTGTGGGACGCCAAGAGGTAATCCATTCATGAATTCAGGTGAATCTAAAATCGTTAACCATGAATAGAAATTGAAACCGAAGAATCCAAGAAACGGTGCATATGAAAGTAAATTAATTGGGATTGGTGCTTCTGCGAAATCAACGAGCCATGCCATTCCGAGCAGTACTAAAAGTGGAATGGCGTATGACACAGTCATCTTTTTAATCGAACCGGAACGAATCAAATCTACGAATTCCTTTGCCACTATTAATCGAATTTCACCTTTGCCAAGAAAACCCAAACGGTTGTAGATTGGTGTGAGAAGTTCTGCTCGTTCGACAACGGATACATCAAAATCATCGATGATGAGTGCAGATGAACAGAGTCCAACTGCTAAACTTGCCAGTAATGCAAGTACAGTGCCCAGTATACTCTGTGAGTTTTGAACACCTAACCCCCAGAGCATCGTGCCGATATCGAATTTACCCAGGCCAATGGCGATCCCCAGTGCCACAATAAGCATGGGTCCAAAGATGGTAAACGGTCGCCCACGCATCCATAGCGCCGAAGCAAGGAAAGCAAGAGCGAGTCCTTGGGCTAAGGTGATAATCATTGCAATCCATGTCCAAGGTAGGCTGGACCATTCCAAAGGTGTGGAAATACCTGCAAGTGATTCAAGCAAGATTCCGACCGCCATTCCAGCAACAACTGGAGAGAGAATAAGCATGACGTAGAAGCTCAAATCCTTGATGAAATAGGCGAAATGGGCAACTGAATTTGGAAGAGGTTGGAGTGCTGGTGCGGCTAAAAGGTAATTTTTAGTTCCTGAACGATGAACAATTGCATCATGGCCCATGAATGCAAAAGTACCCATTCCAAGGCTGAACATCAGTAAAGGTAGATGGAGAGCGAATCGTAATTCTTGCCAGGTAAACGTCTTTGATTCAATATCCGATACTTGGGCAGATGAATCGCCTACGAGAAATTGTAAACCGATGGTTGTGATGGCAGTTACCAGAGTTAACAAGAGAGGAAATAAGACCATTTGACGCTTCTTAGCGAATTCAAGACTCTTCCGCCCTTCCTCTTTGAACATCACGCGAAAGGTTGTAGAAAAAGCGCTCCAGCCTCGTAACGGTTCATGCAATTGTTGGTCATGAGCACTGGTCCCCAATGAGTTGCCAGATTCCGATGCCGGCTGAACATCGGCAACTTCATCCCAATCACGGGAGACTACGCTCACTCCAGACACGTTCACTCCTCCTCGTTATCCTTGTCTTTTACGCCTTCATCACTCAATCGCTCAACGTCTTCAATCGAACGCCCTACCAATCGAATAAAGACATCTTCAAGTGTTTCATCCTTGGATTTTTTGAGTCCTTTCACGGTTCCAGCTGCAAGCACTTTGCCGTTGTTAATAATCGCCATCCGGTTACACATCCGTTCAGCCATTTCCAAAACGTGTGAACAAAGGAAAATAGTTCCTCCATTTTTGACATGTTCAAGCAGCCAGTGTCGGCATTTCCTCTGATAAATCGGATCGAGGTTTGCGAAGGGTTCATCGAGAAACAAGAGTTTTGGTTTGTGAATAAAAGCTGCAGCAAGCATTACTTTCTGGCGCTGACCTTTTGACAAATCCTTGCACATAGTGTCTCGTTTTTCTTCCAATCCAAACCATTCAATCCAGTGTTCTACTTGCTCATTAAGGTTTTCAACAGTTCTTAATTTGGCTACAAACTCGAGAAACTCAACCGGTGTAAGAAAAGAGGGTGGAGATTCCGATTCAGGTACGATGCCAATGTTTGCTTTGACTTTCTGTGGGTCAGATACAGCATTGATTCCAAGAACTTCAATTCGTCCTTTACTTGGGCGAAGTTGGCCAGTAAGGAGTTTGATGAAGGTTGATTTCCCTGCACCATTTGGGCCGAATACGCCAAAAAATTCACCAGCATGAACTTCGACATTGAGTGGATGTAATGCAATGAAGTCTCCGTATTTTTTGGCCATGTCTTCTGCCATTACCAGTGGAGCAAGTGATTCAACCATGTGCATACCACATCATCATGGTCTTTGAGTTCTTGGTTTCCTCATCATGAAAGGTCCAATTTAAACGGTCGGTGAAATGATGAACTGAAACCTGCTGGGGGTGGTATGGGCGCCCCGCAGACCGATGTACTTTCGATTGAAGAAATTCCCGTCAATGACCAAGTTGACTTGGGTTCAGTGGCACTGGTTACCATTAATCGCCCGGACAAACTCAATGCATTGAATGCTGATGTCATGGCAAGTTTGAAATCGATGGTTTCTTGGGTTGAAGCAACTGATTCAGTACGTGTTGTGGTGCTCACCGGTGCTCAACCAAATCAGCCTCCTGAAGGAAAGCGAGCAAAACCGAATGCCTTTGTTGCAGGTGCCGATATTACAGAATTTGTGGGCAAGCGTAGCGATGATATCCGTACCATGTTCACGGATAATGCAGTTGAAGCCTTGTGGAATTTAACGAAACCAACCATTGCTATGGTCGACGGTTTCGCACTCGGCGGTGGCTGTGAAGTTGCTTGTTCGTGTGATCTTCGAATCGCTAGCGACCGTTCACGATTTGGCACACCCGAAATCAACCTTGGGCTAATCCCTGGTTATGGTGCTACGCAACGCCTTGTACGACTGATTGGCTATGGTAAAACCATGGAGATGGTAATGACTGGAGAAATGATTGATGCGAATGAAGCGCATCGTGTTGGTCTGGTCAATCATGTCTGCTCTCCAGAGGACTTGCGAGAATTTACGCTTGACATGGCTCGTTTAATTGCCAGTAAATCTTCAAACACACTTCAAGTTGGAAAGCAGACGATTCGTTCTGCACTTGATGTTGGGTTGACCGAAGGAGTTGCCATTGAAGCAGAAGCCTTCGCAAGTCTGTTCGATTCCGAGGATAAAGACATCGGAGTCGAGGCTTTCCTCAACCGAGAGACGCCTCAATGGAAGCACAAATGAATATGGCTTACGCCTTATGGTGTTTGAGCGAATGGGGGGCGGATCTCCCTCCTCCGTGGGGCATGGACAGCCTACTCTTCACCGGTTACGGTAACCATTCTCACGCGCAAAGTCGCGAAAGTGTGCCATATGGACAGCGTTCGCTCTGACAAAGCGGCGAGGCATAACGCCTTCCCAACGGCCGAGAAGACCGTTCCAAACTTTGTCACACACAGTAGCTTGCAAAATCTTGAGCAAGCGTTGGTTCATAGCTGTCTTAGCGGTTTCAGTCGAGCAGCAAGGCCCTTCGCTACGGCCTTCGGCTTGCTTTGCGCGTTGCTCTAACTTCTCAGCTACCCATGCAAGGCGAACCTCTTCAGCATCGGGGTTGTTAGCTGTTGGGTTTGCTTTAGCGGTTCTTCGAGCGCCAGTTGGGCGTCCAGTGCGTCGGTCCTTGCCGTTATGGAACGGCTTTATGTTACGGTTTGTTCTCATGATTTTTATCTCCAGATATGTCTATGGCGTTGCCAAAACTTTGCCATTGCATAATGTTTATCTGGATTTTTAGTTCATCATGAGTTCTCCTTTTGGAATTTGATTGTCGACAGTTGCTCCGGGTATGGCGTCACTTCTGCCTACATCTTCAATTGGCGTCGAGACTATATAAAACCGCTAAAGGATAGCCCAAAAAGGCCTTTTTATTCTTAAAAACCGATGACTATTTTCCAGGCAATTACGAAAATGGCAATATCTGCAAAAGCATGTGCTATCCACGCAATCCAAATGCTTCGATATTCGAGATATAACCATGAAAAGACAGTTCCACCGATGAAGACTCCTATTGAAGCAATGACTGTACCGAGCGGGTCGAGAAAGAAGATGAGTGCAATACTGTGGTGCAGTGTGAATACTGCTGAAGAAAGAAATGATGAGCGCCATTTCCCTCCAACAAGTTGTTCAATTTTGGAAGTAATAAACCATCGAAATACGTATTCTTCAAGTACAGAATTTATGAATACCCAGAATACAATAGCTGCAGCAAATTTCCACGGCACTGTCAAGCCAACAGGGTCAAGTATTGCCTTCAGGGCTTCAGGCTGAAGCATTTTCTCTCCAAGAATGAAATAAGCAAGCCATACAACAAGCATCATCCCAATCCCGAGAATGAAAGCCATGCTCCATCCACCTTTTTCAACAGGGGAGAACGAAACTTTCTGTTTTTCTATGCGTATATGCCAAAACGAAGGTAAGCCGAAAATCCATATTTTGATGAAGATAAACACGATCACAGCGAAAGCTCCTGCTTTCAGGGCAAATCCGGTGATGACTGAGATACTCGGTGCAATGGCGACTAAGAAGAGTCCTAACATCGCCACTTTACGTTTCTGAAGGAGAACTTCAGAATTCTCAAGGGGAGTATCTGCCATTTGACTCAAACAGTCATTAATCGCTCTTGTTTTCAATGTTGACACGATTTTTGTGTCAATTGCCGATTTCATCTTTCATTTGGGCCAAAGCCATACTTGCACTTGGCAGAGGGAGTGGTAATGTCAGAGGTGCTCCATCGGGGCCAAGAAGCGGTGGGAGTGGATTTCCATCAAGTCCGATCAATGGTGCAGGTTCCTTTTTGATTTCCACTTTTTCAAAACCATCATCGAGAGCCGTTCGAAGTTTCAATATTCGAGTCTCATCAATTCGAATGAATGTTGCTCCGTAAATATGTCCGGATTCAGGATGTTCGGGTGTGGCTAAAACAGATTGACCATGACCGGGAGTTTGTAACAGTGAGACTAAATCTTCACCAGCAGTTTGTTCTTCCCACATACGTGCTGTTGATGCGCGAATATCTGCCAGTTGTCCTCTACGACGCAATTCGATCTTTTGTCGGATTTCATCATGCTTTATTCTTCGTTGAAGAATGGCTGATTCAATATCTGCATTTTCTACAGAGTCCGGGCTCATCTCAACTACAAATTCATCAGCCACATGGACTTCATCCATCTCAAGTGTGACTTCGACCATTTCTTCATCGTGAATTACGGTTTCTATCGTCGTAGCGGCGAGATTTTCCTCTCTTTTCGATTCAGCAGCTTGTATTTTAGCGAGTTTTCGTTCACGCAAAGTTGCTCCATCAAGTTCGTCTTCGGTGACCGGTTGTGGAATTTCTAATTCGTTCTCCAATTCACCTTCATCAGATTCAACAGTTTGTGTGTTTTCTAAGACTGCGCGTTGAGCGCGTGGAGCAGTTTTTTGTGAGCCCATCATAATCCATGCAAAAGATAAACCAAGGACTGCTGCGATACAAACCCACTTGAATTCGTCGGTTAATTCACCAGCCTCTAACAGATAGAATGCCGCAACAGAGAGGGCACCAAGTCCTGTAACAGATCGTACGAATCCCATGTCCCTCACTTCACTCCAATTACTAATAACTTATCATGCTGATGGCAACTGACGTAGTAAGTCGTTTAATGCTCTACTACGATGGCTGTAGACCTGTTTTTCTTCTAGTGAAAGAGCCCCGAAGGTTTTGCCATGTGTACTTTCATCTCCGTACTCGCCGGGAGGGAGAGGTTCTCCAAATGAATCGAGATCGTTTGGAGTAAACACGGGGTCAAAACCAAATCCTTCTTCTTCACAGCTTTCAAGTGCAATCCATCCCGGGCATTTTCCATTCCCATAGAGTATCTTGCCGTTTATCCACATGGCAGCTACTGCTTGAAATTCTGCTGAACGCAGTTGAGCACACAGTATCGTATCTTGGCTTTGCAGGTGTTCAAGTAACCGAAGAATACCATTGTAACCGATTGTTTCCAATGCATAAGCAGAGTACACTCCTGGGAAGCCGTTGAGTGCATCAATGAACAGTCCAGCATCTTCAACCAATACCATGTCATCGGATTGTTCACCATTCGGTAGATGCGATAATGCTTGAGCAATTTTCGATTGAGCAACCTCTTCCAGAGTATCTGCTTGAGGTTCAACAATGGTGCCAGATTCAACGACAAGTTGGCGAACGGTATAGCCCAATGGTTGGAGGTGATGGGTTGCTTCTTTGAGTTTGCCAGCGTTACCTGTAAGGAACCATATTGTTCGCGCCATGGCTCTGCTATGGCTTTTGCATATTGAGTTCTACGGCGTAAATCGTTCATATTGTATGGATTTGAAGCGAGGCTTCAAAGGCCAACCTCTTGAGCGATTGCTATGTTACAACAAATTGGAATTGTCGCACTTGGTGGGGCTCTTGGTGCCACACTCCGGTATGCGGTGAGTGAATGGGTCTCGGTCGATTCATTTCCTTACGCAACTTTGTCGGTTAATCTCGTCGGATCCTTTCTCTTAGGGGTATTGGCAGTAGGCTTGGCTCAGAATCTTCTTTCAGCCAACATGGCGTTGTTATTGGGGACTGGTGTTCTCGGTGCTTTTACAACCATGTCCACTTTTTCAGTTGAAACCGTTCAGATGTTTGAACAAGGTGATGGGAGTTCAGCCATCGTATACGTCGCTCTTACAATGGCATTTGGCCCGATTCTTGCTTTGCTTGGATGGAAACTCGGCGAATCTCTTTTTGTCTGAGAACATGGATTTATGTAGGTCTTGATGTTTGCTTCTCTTCAAGGACAACAGATTGAAAAGTTTCGTTAGCCCTAAGAGTTGAGAATATGAAAGAACATAATTTAGTCCAAACTTTGAACGAAGCCCTCGGATGGGAATTGAGAGCGACCAACATGTACGCCCATTATGCGGCGAATATACGTGGAATACATCGCCTTCAACTTTCACCTATGTTTACGGCCGAAGCAACCGAATCTACAATGCATGGCGATATCGTTCGAAAAGCAATTGTCAAACTCGGTGGTATTCCAGTCACAGAAAGAAACACCCATAAAATAATTCATACGACTCAGTATGATGAAATGTTGGTTCATTCTCTCGAAACTGAAACTCAAGCAGCTGCTGTGTATGCCGACATAATGATTGAAATCGAATCGGTAGGCGACCAAGAAATGTATGACGCCATTGAGCAAATTTATCTTGCTGAACTTCGAAGTCTCGAAGAGTTGCGACTTCTCATGGATTAATTACCCGTGGTATCGAACACGTGAACGAACATCTTCCAGCCTCTTCAGCACCTGTTGTGAGGTTGGAACAGCGCCACCTGATTGCTCAGGTGGCGAACCGAGTCGCTCTTCTTCAGAAGCGTAGCCTTCCAGTAATGTGTCGATGGCGGCTTTATGATCTGGATGTGAGGCGCCAAGAATTTCATCGATCACATGCAGGTCGATTCCAAAACGCTCAATTTCGTAATCGATGGCAGCGAGTCCAAAATCAATCAACGAGGGATTTGCATTCTCGTCGACCAGAATGTTGTTGGTCGAGAGGTCACCATGGGTGATTGCTTCTCGGTGAAGTCGTCGAATGAGAGCCCCAGTATTTCGTAAAGCCATGTCGATGAAATCTTGCGAGTATCCATCACTTCGCAATATTTCAATCAAAGGTTGCCCCGGCATTCGTTCAAGGATGATCCGACCCGATTCGGGGTCGAGGTCCCAAACTGCTGGAACGTTTACTCCGCGTCTTTTGAGTCGAATGAGAAGACGGGATTCGCTCATCATTCTTCGATAACCAAGGCGGATATCGAGGTCTGGATGACGCCATTTACGGGGTCGGCGGAGTTTGCGTACTGCGTCGAGACCCATCCATGTACCCGCCCATACCTCTGCTTCGGCACCAAGGTGCAAACGCTCGGTCGGAACAAAGGCCATGGAGGGCGCTTTTGTTCCACATTTATCAACACTTCAGCAAAGGTTTGATTCAAAAGGGAGGACTTTGTGCCAGTGTTGAAGAAGATGACCGTATCTCTACCTATGTGTTCCGTTGATTTCATGGATACCACCCTTTCCCCAGAGGAGCAAGCAATTGCCGAGCGAATCGACGAATTGCGTGAGCAACTCGGTGATGAGTTGCTGATTCTTGGCCATCATTACCAGCGTGACAGTATCGTCATGCATGCAGATTTCCTTGGAGATTCATTCATGTTGAGTCAAAAAGCGGCTGAATCTAAGGCGAAGTACATTGTTTTCTGCGGGGTTCACTTCATGGCTGAATCTGCGGACATTCTCACCACAGATGAACAAATCGTGGTGCTTCCTAACCTGCGAGCAGGATGTTCTATGGCTGATATGGCCACATTAGTTGATGTTGAATCTGCATGGGATGAGCTCTTACTCGAAGCTGGTCTTGATGACCCAATTCATCGCGAAGATACGACTGCATTGGCATCCCCTGATGACAAATTCTTGGTACCAGTCACTTACATGAACAGCAGTGCTGATTTGAAAGACTTCGTCGGTCGCCACGGTGGAATCGTCTGTACCTCAAGTAATGCCCAGGGTGTTCTCAATTGGGCATTTGATCGAGCCGGAGAAAACGGTGCGGTCTTGTTTTTCCCCGACCAACACCTTGGACGAAACACAGGTAACGCTATGGGGATTTCACTCGATTTGATGCCAACATGGACTCCTGGTATTGGGGCCATGGGTGAACTCAAAGGAAGTCGAATCATTCTTTGGCACGGATTCTGTTCAGTCCATAAGCGATTCACAAAGCCTCTGATTGATGATTTCCGTCTTCGATATCCCGATGGAATCGTCGTCGTCCATCCTGAATGCCCAATTGAAACTGTGAGTTCGAGTGATGCAAATGGTTCGACTCAATTTATTCGTGACTTTGTCGCAAAACAAGCACATGGAGCTGAAATTGCGATTGGAACTGAAATTAATATGGTTGCCCGTTTGGCTGCAGAACATCCGGACAAACACATTGAATGCCTTGATACTGAAATTTGCCCTTGTTCAACGATGTACATGATTCACCCAGCGTATTTGATGGATGTGCTTGAACGAATTGTCGATGGTGAGAACCCAAATCAAATTCAAGTTCCTCCATTGATTCAAGAAGGTTCATTATGGGCACTCGAACGAATGTTGAGTGTCAAAAAGTGATTACTCTTCTTCATTATTCATGATGGTTCGCCTTGATTCGGATTGTCGTTGAACAATATGTGTGAATACCAGCATGACACCAATCACAATTCCAATTTGTAATATTACGTTCGAATAAGGTGTGATTTCAGGAACCCATGAGTGGATGTGAATCGTGACTTCACCCTCAGCAGATTGTTCAAAATAAACCAAATGCTGCTCGAGTACATGCGGACTCCATTGATGTAAGGCGTCTGAAGTCAACAATTGTGTATGGTTATTGGTGAGGTTTACGAATTGAATTTCACCGTCCATATATTTCTCAATTGGATTCGTTGGGTCCAAGTGATCACGGACTGACCATGCTAAGATGCCATTTTTCATCGAAGGTCCACTCACTGCATATTTGGCATTGCTCGCAAGCCATTGATGGCTATTTGAACGATTGTAGACGACCAAGCGTTCAGTTGCAGATACATTGACGGTCACCGCAATGTAATTTTCATCGAATACAAAATCAGTTATTGTCGCATTCGTCATGTCGACAGGCGTTCCCCATGATTCAAGAATCTCATCTTCTTCTGGGGTTGAAGAAGCATTAATTTGTTCGATGGTAATCGAGCCAGATGAACCAATACGAGAGAATTGAATACTTGTTGGGTCGTCCTCTAATACCATTGCAATCTCAAGTCCATTCGCTCGAATGAGTTGAATATTGGCAACATTGAAACCAAGTGATACTTCCTCTCCTTGCAGGGTATAGGCACTCAACAGTCCATTCTTTTCGAGTATAAGGTACTCGACCTCTTCAGTTCCCGTCAATACGATTTCATCGGGTTCCTCTATGGCCATCGTTAACATTGGTTCATTCGAAGTGGAGATGGCGTTGAGATTAAACACCGATAAAGTGGTTTGATTGGCCACTGCGAGTTTGGAACCTGAAAGAGTATAGGGCGAGTCATATTCGATGCTCCCGTTCATGAGTTCCCAATTCGTCTCGAGATTCGCCACATCATGAATCACCATCACAGGTCCAGTTGAGCGATTGTCAATGGTTGCCATCCAACCGTCTCCAGTGGCAACATCTTGAGGCGCTTCAATTCCTCCAGCAGGTAAGGATTGATGACTCAATTCCCAAGTAATCACAGTAAATAACATCAAGAATACGAGGACTGCTAAGACTCCAGTCTCCTTACTTTGAGGGTTTCGATAACGTTTAATGACATTTGAACAACGGTTCATGACAATTCCAAGGGCCTTTTTGGGGTTGGTCAAAAGAGTAACGATTCGGGCATTCATAGTTCGTTCATCAAATATTTTCCACCAAGCATCTGATGTTCGGTCTGCAAATGAAACTGCGAGAGCAGCAATCAGCATACCTCCAATAATATCTGAAAACCAATGTATCCCAAGATAAATGATGGTAAAGGCAGTGATGAGTGTGTAGGTGAGAACCAAAGCTCGGTATTTATTCCAACGGCGATCTTCATCGAAGCGTGTAAGGCATAACCAAACAGCAAATGGTATGCCGATATGAAGCGAAGGCATTCCGTTCGTGAATGGGTCAATACGTCTGAACCAATCACTGATTTCCGGTGTTAAATCATACGCGAGTGTTTCCATTCCAGGAATATAATCTCCAGTTACTCGGACATTGAAAAACAGATAAAAGGGAATTGCTAATATGTAGACCCAAGCGATACTGAGTGTCATTCTATCCGAAATCCATCGGTCATCAAAGAAGGCGAAGTAGAAGACAGATACGTAACAAATAAACATAAACCCTGAAACATAAAAATGAGTGAGGGCAACGGTTAACCATTTCGCTTCAAACAGTTGCTGAACTTCCAATACCAAATCGCCCTCAAGTCCATAAATGAGCGGTGTCATGTCCAAGCCGGTATTGGCAATGATAATTCGGTCTAATTGATCGAGAATATCCTTTGAATTATAAATTATAAAAACAATTGAGAGGTGAATCCAGTATCTCCGAAAGAAATCGATAAATGTTGGGAGAGTGATTTTTATCCATGGTGGTTTGAAAACAGGCAACAAGATGACACCAAGCGCTAATGCACTTATCATCCAAGTAAGATAGATGCCATCCATCAGTTAACCTCAACCCCTACGGGGTTGGGCGTTACACATGAAACCTCGCCAGTCAAAAATACTGGAAATACCGTTCCTTGGATTACCAAGCACCATGAACGTAGGGTTTTCCATTGTCCGGGTCTCTTCTGTTTGCGAGATCCCAAATGCGTTCAAATCGAAAGATTCCACTTGAGCAACCCTGAGTCCATTCAAATCCAAGTGCATAGTTTCCAACAATCCGTACTTTTGGCTTCTCTTTTGGTAATGCTTCGACTTGCCTTCGGAGATTTTTACTGGCTTCATCTTCGTTTCGCAGAGGAGAACATTTAGCGCAAGGACACGAGTGACGTAAGTCATCATAGGTCACTGAGAATTCTGAACCATCAGCATAGGTGAGGAGAACATCGGTCTCTCTTCGTTCAAAACGAGACATTGTTGGCATTTCGTCGGTCATGACATCACCATCAAATGATTTCAAGCCCTGCTCCAGGGTCGTCCACAATTTGCTCTTGCAGTGCAGCAACGATTGCAGCAAATGCAACAGCGGAAGGGCCTTCCGGTTCACTTACGATTCGGTGCACTCCATCGTCTCCACCCCGAACAAATCCAGGATCAAACGGTAGAGCACCAAGGAATGGAACACCAAACTCCTCTGCGGTTGATTTCCCTCCGCCTTTCTTGAAAATATCTAGAGTAACACTGAATTCTCCAGCATCATTTGCTGTTGCTTTCAAAGTCTTTCCAGCAGGAGCAGCGATTTCGATCTCTGAGCCTGGGGGTGCTTTGCCTGAGATTGTATAGCCGCTCATGTTCTCAACCACTCCAAGGACAGGGAGTTTCAATGATTCTGAGAACGTAATCGATTTTCTGCTATCGAGGAGGGCTACTTCTTGTGGCGTGGTGACGATGACCATTCCATCAATATCTGGGAGCGATTGTGCTACAGTGAGTGGCTCATCCGATGTGCCTGGGGGGAAATCGATTATGAGGTAATCGAGATTTCCCCATTCGACATCACCGATAAATTGCTGAATTGCTCCGAGCTTAATCGGTCCACGCCAAACAACAGGTGTATCTTCACTATCAAGTAAAAAAGCCATTGAAATGACTTTGACACCAAGATGGCCTTTCGCAGGATGAATACGTCCGGATTCAACATGCAATCGCTGTCCATCAAGTCCCATCATTTTGGGAACGTTTGGTCCTGTGATGTCGATGTCGAGAATACCGACTGAGAGGCCTTGTTGGGCCAGTGAAAGTGCGAGCCCTGTGGAGACTGTAGATTTTCCAACACCACCTTTTCCAGATAAGACCATGATCTTATGCTTGATTTTTTTACCAATTTCTTCCATTGACATCTTACGCTTCATTTGAGCATAAGCCTGTTCCATTTTCTTCTGTTCTTGAGGAGATGCTTCTGCAGGCGTATCATCTGCATTGGGGTCGTGGGTTGTGACCGGTGAATCCGACATGAACCGAGCACCGCGCTGCCGTACTTCAACCCATCTTTTACGGCCGCTTTTGAATCAGCACCCTGCGATGACTTGAATGGAGAATGGCAGTGATGAGAAGGAATGCCAAAGTGAGAAGTATATCGAAGGACTGGTCTGCATACGCCCATGCTAAACCAATTGACAACACCAATCCAATCGAATGTCCGACAGCATTGGCCTGAATTTTCTGTTCGAAGTTCTGAACTCTTCCCAAAACAATGATGCTTGGACCAACGGTGAATGTCATCAATGTAATCAATGAAGCAATGATTTTGAATGCCACCTCCCAATCTTGGGTAGCGGCGATGATGTGAGCAAAAAACAGTGCAGCATAGAGCGTTGCTGCAATACAAATCCCGCGAAATAAATCCGAAGTACTCTGGACCACAGTTTGTCGAATTGTTCTTCCTTTGAGAATGCTTCTCTTTAGATAATCAATAAATACAGTCGACATCATGGAGAACTATGCGTCTCTTATTTGTCTGTGTTGGGAATTCTTGCCGATCTCAAATGGCGGAGGGAATTGCTCGTTCAATGGGCCATTTTGCCGATTCTGCAGGGACTCACCCAGCAGGAAGTATCGCCAGTAATGCAGTTGTAGTACTCAAGAATCGTGGAATCTCAACCGAAGGGATGGTTCCAAAGAATGTCAACGATTTCTCGGCTGATGATTACGACATGGTCATCTCCATGGGGTGTGGAGTTCAATGTCCATTGATGGAACTTGACCAAGATTGGGAATTAGAAGACCCAGTGGGCCAAGCCCTTTCCGTTTACGAGTCTACTGCTGACGAAATCGAGCGAAGACTCAACCTCTTGCCTTGATTATTCTTCTTCTTCCTTTTCAGGAACATCGCCAATGCCATCGAGTTCGATTGTTAGAACGCTGACAGTCCGTTCTCTTTTGTCATCTTGAGTGAGCGTTTCCGAAGTGCAATGTATATTTCCAATTACGACTTCAGCCGGTAGACCTTGAGCAATGATTCCATTTCTTCTACGGCAAATTTCTGCCACATCGACCGCTCGACCGATTGTTGCTCCTCGAGCGACAAGCTGAACTTGGCGGTTCCCTTCATCCATGGTCATAACGACAGCTCGAACATATGCATGCAGAGGTTTTTTTCCAATAAAAATCGAACGTCTTTCACTCATAGCACCATCTCTAAAATGAACTATTCAAGGTCTATCGGATAAGAGTTCGCTTGTCAGGTCACCAAAGCGAATTACCCTATTGCTCTTCTAAATGGGGTGCTGAGTGGCAGGAGTACGGACGCCGGGATTTGAACCCGGGTTCAAGCGTTGGCAACGCTCGGTGATAACCACTACACTACGTCCGTAGATGTATTCACCCGTAAGAACAGGAGTATAAACCGTTGTCGGCTCGCCTTAGTGCTAATTAAATCCGAAACGGTCTTGACCTTCTTCGTTTTCAGGTCTGTTCCGAATCGAAATGACGACAACGACTGCGACTCCAATTCCAAAGACAGCGAGAACGCCCAGTAGTACTCCAGTCGATAAGAAAGAACCACTTACACCTGGTAAGATTGATTCTTCTTCAACTAATTGAACGGCTATAGAGGTCGTAGGGCTCACTTTTCCATACACATCTGATGCTTGAATCAATACTTCATGCGTGCCAACCGGGATACTACTTCGAACCTGCATTTCAACAGAATAGATGCCATCGTTTGCTACTGCATCACCGTTACTTCCGTCATCATACATGCTTTGCCAAGTTGCTTGAGAAGTAAATGGCGTGAAGACACCAAGGTTTGCTTGTGCAACCAGAACACCATCGTAATCGCTGATCGCTACTTCGAGTACAACCGTTGAACTTGTTTCGCCTTTCTCTACAGTTTGGATGCCTGGATTGATGATGAGAGGCGCAGTATTGAGGATGTTAATGCTCATTTCTTTCATAATTTCATCTGAGATATGATGTGGGCCGTAGATCGCTTGAAGTGATGAATTCATTCCATCTGCATGCCAAAGGGTAGTAAATTCACTTTTACCAAGGCTATCGGTCAAGATAAGCGGCAAGGCTTGTTCTCCAGGTGTCATCGAATCAGGTACCGTAAAATTACCAACCCATACACCGTTCAATTGAACCAATGGCACGAGGCCACCTCTTGATTCTCTCAAATCAATCATAACACTCTCAACGCCATGGCCATCATAGGCTTGAGCATTTATGATCATGACAGCGCCACGTGGGCCAGTATCTGGCAGTACCTCAAAGGCATACAATCGTGGGCCTTGATTGATGATTTCAATGTCTCCAGTACCCGTTGAAACCAGTCCCCAAGTATCGGT
>CAJJCQ010000052.1 GCA_905182725.1 uncultured Candidatus Poseidoniales archaeon | reverse complement strand
ATCTGGCAGAGCTACTGTGAAAATTGCTGTGAAGTCCGATACCAATGGTACGGTCCGCTATCGAAGACTGAAGTGACCCTTCGGGGAATGACCTTCGGTGCAAGGCGGTAAACCAACCGGTAGGTAATGGGTCCTCGTGCGACGTCAGGATGAACACGAGACAACCAACCAACTGGACAGCATAAACCCTGACGCTGGGTCAGGCCCTCGAGCTTCGCAATGAAAAGGGCCGTTACGCGTCGGGGTACAGCTTCTCGTTCAATTATGTTCTATGCCAAATCGCATTGCTTGACTCTCAAACAAGCGATGCAATCAAAGAGCCGTTCAATTCACCTCGCCTTATGTCCTCTGCTCGGCGTTTTCGCTGCTGCCTTGTTGGAGGGACATTTGACCGACTTCATGCCGGTCATCGATTACTACTCAATGCAGCAAGCAAAGATGCTGATGCTGTTGAGATCCATATCACCTCAGATTTGATGGCAGAAGATAAATCACCATTTGTTCAATCCTTTGATGACAGAATGGATGAATTGCACAATTGGGGTGAACGGATACAGGATTGCAAAATCTCAGTTCATCAACTCAATGATGCCTATGGGCCTGCTCGACATCACTCTACCGCAGATGCAATTGTTGCAACTGCAGAAACAATTGGCATGTGTGTATTCATCAATGAAGAACGAATAAAGAATGGATTGGCGCCATTGCATGTTATCGAAGTGATGCACCTCGATGCCATTGAAGGTGGAATCATCAGTTCTTCTGCAATTCGAAACGGGCATATGGACCAAGAAGGTCATCCATGGATCCCTCGGAAGTTACGTGAAAGCCGATTGAAAATGGCCGCAGCCCTCGACCAGGAACTTAAGACGCCCATGGGAATATTATTTGAAGGTCCGGAGGATGACCCAGAGATTGGAATGACTGCAGCATTAGATGGATTGCCTTCACCCCATGGAGCGATTATTACCGTTGGTGATGTCACGACAAAAACCATGTTGGACATGGGCCTCACTCCAGATATTGCTCTTATAGATGGACAAACAAAACGGACAGAACTTGAAGAAAGTCTCAAAGTAAATCCTCAACAATTCCACCATCGAATTCATGCTGAAAACCCTGCAGGTTTCCTCACCCCATCCCTCAACCAAGCGATTGCAACGGCATTATTGGCTGAAGAAACGCTCGTATTGGAAGTCGAAGGCGAGGAAGATTTGGCACCTCTCATCATCCATTGTTTAGCACCAATTGGCACCCTGGTATTGTATGGTCAACCGAAAACGGGTGTTGTTGTTCAATACACAACCCTGGAAGTCAAACAACGATGCCGTTTCCTCATTTCCCTGTTTGAGGTGGTATAATGCCGAATGGAAAGCCCCTCGTTAGCGTCACTGTATGTGTACGAGATGGGGTCGATTGGGTCGATGGATGTTTAGAATCTCTTACTGCTCAAACACATCGACCATTAGAGATCATTGCCATAGATGATGGTTCAAGCGATGGTTCCAAAGAAAAATTACTCGCTTGGCATCAAGAAGAAGGGGAAATCCCAATTCGGATATTCACACAAGATGCCAAGGGGCTATCGGCAGGGCGTCAGTTAGCGCTCAAGCAAACACAAGGTGAATGGGTTGCAATTACCGACATTGATGTTCGTCCTGAGCCTGATTGGATCTCCAATATGATTCTTGAAATCCAGCCAATAGATTCTCAAGAACAAGTTGTAGCAATTACAGGCCGTACTGTTTTTGAGCATGCAGGCGATGTTGTAAGTCGAGTGCGTTCTGTTGAAATCGCAACCAAATACCGTTCACGACCTCGACGGACAAGTCTCGCCAATGGACCCTGCTCCATGTTTAAACGGGAAAGTCTGCTCGAAATTGGTGGTTTTAATCCGACTTGGTATCATGCAGAAGATATGGAAGTAAGCCTCCGACTCATTGCCAACGGGGGCACCATTGTCTATGCACCCGATGCAGTGGTACATCATGTTCCAGAAATTGAATCGGGCCGGTTCCTAGCAAAACGTAGACGTGATGCTCGGGCACATATGCGGATTGTACGCCATTTCCCACGAGGGAAGCGACAGGGGCCTTAGTTGGATTTCATTGGAAGTTCAACATTTGTTCTTACAGTGTTTCCTCTTTGGATTATGGCACTTGCAACAGGAATTCCATTTATTTTCTCTTTCATCACTCAACCTGATTGGACTTGGGAAGACGCCAAATATTGGTGGCAGACACGACTTTTACTGGCAACATTAGGTTTGATGCTCATTCACGAATTCATTCTGTGGCGAGGGCCGCTTGGTGTTGTGAATCGCGGCGCTATCAAACAAGGAAAGTGGTCCCTGTTGACAGTTTTCAAGATTCGAAACCTTACTCTACGATGGAGTATTGCATTATGGCAGGGTTTATTTTTAGGAATAAAGGATGCCGTACGAGGAGCAAACGGTCATCGTAAACTGTTTGGAAAGAACAAGAAGTGAGTTCAATCTAAGTTGTCATTGCCTTCGGGGGCATTTGCTGCCATCAAAAGTGCAAGTCCAAAAGCGATGAGAGCAATACTTACTGAATAGACACCAATATCGATCCAACCGCAGTACATAATTCCGTAGAAGAAGTAAAACACAATTCCAAGCAAGAGAGACCAAGCTCCGAACAGTTTGTTCCAACCGCCAGTCTCAGGATCAACCAGTGCCGGCCATGTATCATTGACGAGTAATCCTTGGAACCAACCAGCGAGTCCTAATTCATCATTGTTGATCGTTCGGAAACCAATACCAGAAATCGCCACACATAGGCCGATGAAGATAAAATCAGAAAGAACGAATTGAAGTGAACTGGATTTCGGTTCAAATGCATCGTTGGTGGCTTCGAGAGTAAACAAACCGCCCCATGAAAGGTGGTAGTTCGGGTGAATATTACCAGTGATGTTGAGAATTGCAAGGAATATTCCGAGCATACCAAGCCAGGCATACCAGTTTGCCATAATTCGTGAAGGATTCATTAGCATCGAAACTACGCTGTTGGTAGGGTCGCTCTCTTCTGTGCTCATGAACTCGCCCACCTGCCTTTTGGATATAAGAACACCGAAGCCTCAAGATTTCTCATTTTTCCAATCTCACGGCTCAAAGTCGTGTTTGATGTCGATAAGGACGAGTAAATACTTCTTCCATTTCGGATTCGGATTCAATCATGATTGTCTGAGGGTCGACGTTTTGAGGAATACAGGAATTAATCTGCTTTGTTCGCCCATATCGCCCTTTACTGATTGTTCGAGCAGTGATCAAACCGAGCATATCGAGGTTGGAAATCAATCCGGATACTCGGCGTTGTGTCAATGCATTATACCCGATGTAACGGCATGCTTGTTGATAGACATCATACACTTCTCCGGTTTGGATATTGCGAAGGCCATTCTTTTCATTCAAAAGAACTGAAGCAAGAACTAATTTTTGCTGACTTGGCAAAGAAGAGATCACTGGAATCATTTGGTCTCGCTCGATTTGATGTTGAGCCATTCGAACATGTCGTTGTCCAACTGTTTCGTCTCCATTTTGCTCGGCTTTCTCCGTGGAAACACGAAGTAAATCGAGCGCACATCGTGCATCGCCATGTTCTTGCGCAGCGAGTGCTGCACACAAGGCAATAACGCCATCATCGAGAACTTCCTCTTTCAAAGAACCTTCAGAACGTTGTCGCAAAATATCTTGCAACTGCTCTGCATCATATGGATTAAACACGACATCCAATTGTCCAAGTCTTGAACGGACACGAGGGTCGAGGAAATCAGTGAACTTGAGGTCATTTGAGATTCCGATAACACATGTTCGAGCAGATTTGAGTGAAGCATTTAGGCTCGTCAGATTATACAGGAGGTCGTCGCCTGCTTTACGAACTAAATGATCAATTTCATCCAATACGAGAATGAAGACTCCACCTTTTTTGTCCATTCGACGGACAAGTTCTCCAAATACTCGGTCGGTTGGCCAGCCAGTAAATGGAATCTCATCGATTTCATGCTCCTCACGCAATGAATTACCAAGATGGCTCAATACTCGGTATTGCGTGTCTATTTGTCGGCAATTCACCATAATGGAACGAACACTTCGATTCTTTTCGGCACCTTTCTCTTCAAGTTGATTGCAGACGTATTTTGTCACAGCAGTTTTACCCGCACCCGTGACACCATACAAAGTCATATTCGACGGTATTTGTCCGTTCAATGCCTCGACTAAATTGAAAGCGATTGCTTCAATTTCTTTGTCTCTGTGAGGAAGGTGTTGAGGTAAGTGGTCGTGCCGGAGGATTTCCTTGTTAATGAACAGAGTCTGACGAGAAAGAAAATCGTCGAAAATGTTTCTGTTCATGTTGGTAGCCTCTTTCTCATTTGCATTATCGAACGGATGCTGGGGACGGCATTGCGCGATAATGTGCGTTAGTCCGAGTCCCCCTCATAAGCATGACCGTTCGGAGCAGATGGTGATAGTGTTTTGATTCACTAGAATAAAAAATTTATACATTATAAAGGGTCCATGTTTATATACGAATTTTTGTAAAAATAACATAAAATCTTGCCGTATTCCGGATATTCTCAAAAGAGAATTGTTCTCGATGACTAGATTTCTAAAATCCAACCATCGGGTTCAAGAATCAACCGAAGACCATCCTCAGCATGATGGACATTCTTTGGATGGACTGGATAGACATCGGTAACCGTTGGATTAGGATTGAAACCAGGTTGATCGATGAAGGTATGCGTGATGATGAGAGGGATATGTTCAGCCCGTTGAGCAAGAGATTGAATATCAGAAGGTTTGTGATGATGGTCTGAATCAACCCATTCCGGTAAACCCATCTCCAGAATGGCCATATCAGCCAACAGAATTTCATCGTACAAGCTATCACATGGGCCCGAATCTCCACTGTGAACAAAGCTACCAAATTGACCTGCATTGAAATGATAGCCATACGGGTCAACTGATTCATCGTGATGAACACGGAATCGTTTCCAAGTTAAGCCAGATGAGAGGGAACCCTCTGATTCAGTCCGCCACTCAACAGTAGCAAAGATTTCCTCAAGACTTTCGGGATAAGCCAATTCACATAAATGCCACAAATGTTCTTTCACACCTTCCGCAGCAACAACAGTCAGTGGTTTTTGCATTTCTCGATCTGAAATATACCGGCGTTCAAGTAAAAAAAATGGGAATCCAAAGACATGGTCTCCGTGAATGTGGGTGATGAAAATCGTTTCGATTTCACTCAGTGGCACTCCTGCTCGACGTAAACTTGCCATTGCTGTTGGAGGGCAATCAATCACATGTTTGCAATCAATCATCGCAAAAGAATGGTATCGTCCATATGGCATGAAGGCATTGCCCGTTCCGAGCATCTGAATCTCCTGCGCCATGGTGGTCGCTGAAGGTGATTGCTCTTTTCTTCATCGGTTCGCAAAACATATCTTGATAGGTACATCATTCAATTTCTATTCATGCCAGAGGGGCCTGAAATTCGGCGTGCTGCAGATCGTTTGGGTAAGGCCTTGATTGGTCGCAAGATTGTACACTCCAACCTTCCGTACTCAACATTCATTGGCCGTGAGCATTTGATACAAGATCAAATTGTCGTTAATGTGACAAGTCAGGCTAAGGCCATGTTGATTCGCTTTGAAAACGGTTGGACTATGTACAGTCATAACCAACTGTACGGGCGCTGGACGGTCAACTTGGTATCGACTAAGACTCGAATGAAACGAACTCTACGAGCCGAACTCTGTACCGAAAAGCATGCGGTTCGTTTATGGTCTGCTACGGACATTGATTTGATTCCAACAGCAGAAGAGCCTCTGCATACGTTCCTGTCCAAACTTGGACCCGATGTGTTGAATGAGAAGGTAACAGTAGACGACCTCTATACTCAACTTTCATCAAAGAGATGTTTCCGTAAAAAAGCGGCAACCCTGATGTTAGAACAACGTAGTTTCGCTGGCTTGGGTAATTATTTGCGTTCTGAAATTCTATTCTCAGCAGGCGTTCATCCTGACGACCGCCCATGTGATGTGCCAGAAGCAACATTGAGAAAATGGGCTCATGCCATCAAAAGCGTCACGGTACAAGCGTATCAAACCGGTGGAGTCACCGTTCCCGAGAGTGTAGCCAAAGCAGGGAAGCAACGTGGCGAGGCGAGGCGGTCATGGCGACATTATGCGTTCTGTCGGAATGAACGGCCATGTCTCAAATGTGCAACATTAATCGTTCGACTTAGGTATGGTGGTCGCAGACTTGACCACTGCCCAACGTGTCAAGCACCTCACCGGTGAGTCATTGCTCATCAGGGCGTAAGGTGCGACCGTTCGCCAATGCATCTTGAACCATCAAAAAGGTTTGATGGTCGAGACTGCGTTGTTCATCGCTTCTTTTTGCAACATTCTTCATGGCCATCGAAAGACGATAATTGCCCACAAATGCAGGTGAATGGCGGTCGAGGTAAGCCCAATACAAACGAGAAATAGGACATGTTTTTTTCGGATGGAAATCGCATTTTTTGCAATGGTTACTCATCCGGTTGATGTAAGCAGAGCCCGCAATGTAGGGTTTTGTCATCATCGCTGAACCAAGCGCAAAGGTTCCCATGCCCAACACGTTTGGCTCCACAACCCAATCATAAGCATCAATGAACGCGACATGGAACCAATCGGTAAGTTCTCTTGGATGAACATCGATGAGGTGGGCAATGTTGCTCAACACCATCAGTCTCGGTATGTGGTGAGTCCACCCTTCATCCATGACTGAAGCGACTGATTCATCCAAACATGCCAAACCGCTTTTCTGTCCCCAATATGCTTGAGGGAGGGGGAAAGTTTGTTCGAGATGGTTGGGGTGTGGTTCATTGCCCAACGGAGCCGATTCGAACCAATTTGCATCTCGTCGTGAAAGCGAACGGTTGACTTCAAGGGTCCGGAAACCGTCTGTGACGACGTGGATATGATGGACGTACTCACGCCAAATCAACTGTCGAAGAAAGCCTTCGATATTGTTGAGTTCAGCCGTACTTTCAAGGGCCAAGTGAATCGCCTGTACGGGCATGATTCGGTGAATATTGATCAATGAAGCCAAGCGGGTGTGGAACAAACCACGACTCTCTGTTGACATGGCATCTTCGTAGGTGCCAAAATGAGTCAAGCATTGTTCAGCAAAGTTTCGTGCTTGTTCGATGTCAGCACTCGATGTTGGAAGTTGACTGAAATCAACACGGCCGGGATGTTCTGAAAACACACGACGGATGACTATCGCCACTTCCTCATCAATTTCATCCACTTTGTAAGTGGGCGTAGTGGGAGCCGGTGGATCTCCTTTCCAGGGACTACGATTCGCTTCATCAAAACTATACTTCCCGCCCATTGGTTGACCATCTTGCATTAACCATCCAGTGTTCTTCCGTACAGTTCGGTAGAAGGGGTCCATTCGGAATGGAGGTTGTTCTCCAACCGCGTCGGTAAACCATGCCTGGGGAGTGAGCCAACCGCAATGCGGGTGGACAATGAGGTCACCTTGCTCCACCAGCGACTGAACTTCGATGCGGGTCGACCGTTCAGCGTGTTCGATGCAATGGATTGCCCCCAAGTCACCACGCAGCGAGGACAGTGTTTGTGAATAGTCTTGTTTCGAAATAACATAACGGACTTGGTAACCACTCGCTTGAGCCTCTAATGCAAAATGTCGGAGGTTCGAGAGTATGAAAGCTAGTTTTTGTTTGTGATACGGTCGTGAACGTCCTTTCGATTCAGATTCGATGAGTAGAATTCCAATCGACCCGATTCGCTCGTGAATTCCCTTCAAGAGTTCGAGGTTGAGTTGATCGTAACTCAACCACACCCATGCAGTAACAGGTTCTACGGGAGCAAGAATTCGTTGCGCAAAGCCGCTCTGGGAAGAGGTTGAACTAAGGTCAATCATACAATCAAACCTGGAGATGGACAACGACGGCGTTTGCAACTGCTTCAGCCGACAGCAACGCACCTTCTACACTTCCGTGCAGCATATGGTCGCCACATTCGAAATCTTGAACTTGAGGTGTGGCGAGAAGAGGGCGCTCACTCCCAACCTCGGGAAGAGCGTGTTCGATGTGTTGGATGGCTAACAATCGCCAATTCAATGATGTATTTGGAAACCATACTTTGGCTTCCTTTCGAACCGCCTCTTCTATTTCAGGAGCCTCAGTGAGTCCGAGTGAATCTGCGCGCCCACCTACCACTGTGATGGTCACTAATGAACGCCCAACGGGTGCATATTCCGGTTGAACATCGGAAGGCACAGCAAGATGGGCTATGAGGCCATCATTGATTTTAACATCGCCATTGAGTAAGACGTGTCGGCTCTTGAGAGGTGAGTGTTCAGCATCAAAGTGCAATGTCCATACATGCCGTTTTTCATTAATTTGATTGGCGTTAAAAGCACGAACGATTGCATCAAATGATTTGGTTTGGCCATTGATGTCAAGGGTGATGTCATCGATGATTGAGACATCGGAATTCAAGTGAATTCGGTCTTCTCCTAACCTTTGAGCGAGTTGATTTGGTGCAGCGACAATACCTCCGCGTGGCAATACCATGTTCCCTTTCGACATCATTCGGAAGACAAAACGAAACATTCGTTCATTCGTCCGCAAATCATCTTCAAGGAAAATACCGCTAAAAAGCGGATGGAAAAAGCGCTGGATTATGCTTTGAGAGAATCCTTGTTGTTTCAAGTAGGAAAGAGCATCCTTGTTCCCGCCTTCAAACACTTGGTCTGTCTTGCCTTTTGTCACAGCAAAGCGGAGGCGTGCGACTCGTAAGAGGTCAAGAGGGGAAGCAAAGCGATTCATGCCACTCAAAGCGCCCTGTATCGGCCTTCGGAACGGATCTGCCATTCGCCAAAACTTAGCCTTCTTCTTTTTCTTTTGAACAATGATTGCCCCTGGTTCGAATGCTTGAGCACCGAGCTTTTCGAAATCAAATGTTCTTTGAGAAGTGGGATAAGCGGTTTGCATGACATGAAAACCGTAGTCAAGCAAGAAGCCGTCGACCTTTTCGGTTTTCATCCGACCACCTACATGGTGCTCGCGTTCATAGACATGAACATCAATTCCTGCTTCTTTGAGGAGCAGGGCGCATCGCAGACCTGCTAATCCTGCCCCGATAACAGCAACAGACTTCTTCATCGAATCCCTCAAATATTCAGTTTTGTTTTGAACTCTTCTAAATATGGCCCCATTGATTGTATGAGGAGTGCGTCAGGATGGGTACGAATAACCAATCCATCAAGATACATGAGTGCTCGAATAATTGGGAAGGCTTCTTCTCCAAAATGAGCACCTGCATGTTCAACTGCAGCCCGAACTGTTCGCATCATAATACGAGTCAAACTTTGTTCTCCAACCGGTTTGAGTTCAAAATCATGATAAATCTCTTCCATTGTGGCGTAGTACTTTTCTAATTTCTTTTTATTCGGAGGTAATTCAGTCATGGTGAGTAAGGCAGTGAATGCTTCATGTCGCTCTTGTCGAGAGAGATGGTCAAAGAAAGTGAACAATGAATGTGCCACATGTTTTGGTGCGTGACAAATAGCACCGTTATCAATAAAAACAAATCTCCCGTTCAAATCAATAATGCAGTTGCCGGGATGTAAATCGCCATGGAATGTTCCAATCCCAAACAAATATGCACCGTGAATCCTGAAAAATTCTAACAGGAACTCCCAGCTCAAAGACTTGGTTTCAATACCTTCTTCCAGCGACATGCCTTCAATAAATTCTGAAACGAGTATATCCTGATTCGAGAGTTCGGGATAGTAGATGGGGAATCGCAGTAACGGCATATCAAAGTCTTTTGAGACAGAAGTCTGAATCTCCTTTAATTCAGCAGCCCCTTTGATTTCATTACGGAGGTCAAGTTCACGCAACGTGTAATCTGCAACGTGATTGATGAGCGCCATTGGATTCCCTACTTTACGCAATTTAGGAGCAAAGATGAGGAAAATACGCAACCATCTTCGCATACGAACTACTTCTTTTTTGAATTCGACTGCATTCGCTTGCTTGATGAATTTGATAACAACTTCTTCACCTGTTTTCAAACGACCACGGTGAACTTGACCGACTGAAGCTGCTGCAAGTGGTTCATCATCTATGAAATCAAACGCATCAGCAAAACCGGCTGGCGCCTTCGATGCAATTGTTTCATGGAGGTTTTCGGATTCAATCGATGCAGCGTGTTGGTACAGTTGTTGCAATTGACGACATTTCTCAACCCCGAGTAAGTCAGGACGTAAGGCGAAGATTTGAGCGAGTTTCACTGCAATGAGGCCCTGGCGTTGAATCCAGTCAAGATCTGCAGGTTTCTTGCGAAGTATTTGGCGCATAAACCGAAAGAATGTGAACATTCGCATATCTTCGACTGTGAAGGAGAACTTATCAAAGAATGTTTCTCAATCCGTATCTTCATCGGAGTCATCCTCGATGAAAATCAGGGTATAGCGCCATGTTGGACCGTCTGCATCTTCAAAAGATTCTCGACGGACTCTCACGTTTCCAGTGGATGGATAACGAGCCATTAACGCACCTTCAATAATTCCATCATCGAGTTCCCAAAGAGGAAGTGAATTTTGATTGTCCATCACTTCTGGATGGGCAAGTTTGACGACAATATGGAAGAAGGGATCGCTGTCATAATCTAATTCTCCTAATCCAGCATGTTCCCACCAATCCATAAGTTCGCTAAGGAATTCAACATGACCTTCAATTTTCCTCAAACTGAACGTCAATTCTTCACCGATGCGTTGGCCAATTTGACGCAGCATTGTATTCATATCAATACCGAGTTGCTTGAGACTTTGCACAGTTCCACCTTGAAGTGCTGTTCGTGCTTGATTTATTTCTCGAGTTGATGCTAAGAATGATTTTGGATTGAAAGGTGTATCTGTTTCAGGTAACTCCGCATTCACTCCAAGAGCATCTCGGAATTGGTCGAGGAATGAACCTTTACCAATTGTTAATCGAAGTGGGTCGACAATTCGTTCTTCCGTAAATCGCTTTTTAGCACTCTCAAAGTCAACAGCCTCACTCCAGATGGCTGAAACAAAATCGGAATGTGATGAATTAAACACATCTGAATGAATGACAAGGGCCGCATCATCTCGCCCTCGACCGACCGGGTTCTCTTCAACGTAAAGAAATTGAATGACTTGATTCGAATCTTGAAGAAGCCCAAGTGAACTAATTTCATCTGTGTGACGGACTTCAATCGACTCGTCGAGTTGGTCATAAAAACGGACTGTGCGGCGGTCGAGTTGAGCAATAACCGTCACGACAACACCTCTTTGAGCTGCTGAGTTTACTTCTTCGAGTCCTGATGAACGACAAAGATGGAGGATTCCAAAACGACCTAAAAGAAGGATAAGGCGTTCTTCTGCTTCATCTGCAAAATTCGCTATTTTCTTGTGAATATGTTCTCGGCCTTTCAGGACCGCAAACCGTGCATTCGTTTCATCCGAATTCGATTGTTCCTCTTTTTCATAATCGGATTTTGCACCGGACATCAGTTTTTCAAAAGATTGGCTGGTTCGGTCAATACGTTCTCTTTGATCTTTTATTAAGCGCTTGAATAAAACAGGTAAAGAAGAGCATGAAAAGCGCATTGGCCGATCTGCAGTTACATTTACCAAACCAATTTCGGTCAATCTAGAAAGGGAATTGTATGCATCCAATCGGTTTGTACCGAGTTTCTTTGCCAATTCGCTGGCCTTGAGTTCTTTAGAGGATGAAAGGATTTCAACTGAGCGTGCTTCACGTTCAGAAAGTCCTGCATCTTGGAACAGTTCTGCCCAATTCATTCAATTTTCCCTCCAGATGA
>CAJJCQ010000051.1 GCA_905182725.1 uncultured Candidatus Poseidoniales archaeon | reverse complement strand
TACTTTGAAATACAATGACTTACCTACTCGGTATGTTGGCGCAGAAAAGCAAAATTTTACCTGGATTTGGGTGTTTTTCCCGTAAGAGAGATGTTGGCGTTCGATAGCACATACGAGAACATGAAAGGGCAACATCACATGGAAAGCACCCTATATTAAATTTGACAAAATGGGAACGGCTCCCTGATGAGATAGACTGACAAAGGAGATGAAATGATGAAAGATGAAAAAATGGAAGATATGATGAAGCAAGAACTAACGCAGTGCGACGAATGTTGCAGTAAGGACCTCAAGTGCGTCCCAGAAAAGGGTGAAACATGGTGCAACGAGTGCGGTCTGGTCCACAAGGACCAAGAAATCGTAGCAAACGATAACGGAGCTGCCCTGTTTGGAGAAGGTGCACACTACCAAGCTGTTCGAAACGATAAGGACATCAACCGACGACTTGGCGGAACTGGGCCGAAGATGAAGTTTGGTTCCCGTGGCGTGAAAAACAAAAAAAAGTACTATTTCCTCGAGAAAATCGACCGAAGTTCCGTACGTAACCCTCACCCCTTTGCTCAACGCGTCAAAAACAACATTGAGACTTTGTACGGCCGCCATGCTCTGCATATTCTTGATTTCCTCGTCGAGATGTCTTGTCGACCTTTGACCGGTGAGCAAGAAGTGATTCGACAGAAGCAAGCAAAGGCGATGAAGAAGAGCCTCGGCATGCCTAAACAATCGATTTGTCGTAAGAAAAAGGGTATTAAGGGCTCTTCAGATGAACAGAACGCCGTCATTATTGCGGCTGCTATCGTTGAACTCGCAGGGGATTTGGGCATCATGTCCAAGTTTGACCGACGTGCAACTATGGAGCAAGCTGGTATCGTTCCAAAGCAAATCATGAGTGCACGCATCAGTATCCTCCGTCATTGGAAGGCTCGCGTTACTATGGGCTGGGCTGCAATGCCACCTCGTAAAAATGCTAATGATAAGCGAGAGGATGCGATCGTCCAGGCCTTGGAACATACCTTTGATATGCTTGGAGACCATCATACCGAAGAAGATTATGAACGTGTTCTGTATGAAACTGAATCACGAATTGCTCTCCTCAAAGAAGGCACCAGTGAGGCTCTCACAATTAACATTGAAGAGCGTATGCTAGCCTCACTACATATGGACTTCAATCCGGTGCTGCCGACCTTATTGCAGACGTGTTCGGTTTAACCAGCAGTGGCATTCGTTCTCGCTATGAGGTATTAGTAGCAGATTCTGCATCAGGTGAATTCCAAGACAACGGTGCTTTTGATATGAGTCAAACCTGTAAGGAATTGTTGAATGAGTCGCATGAACAGAATGCTTTGATAGCCAAGTTCCGACTCGGAAGGGTATGCGGAAAACGTTCTTTCTTATCGGAATCTTAGTCCTCACTGCAATTGGACCGGCTCTAAGTGTCGCTGCGCCAGCTACGAACACTGGCGTAGGCATGCTCTTTGGTGGACAATCATTCGAAGTAAATCAATCAGGCTCATCGACTGTTAATTTCAGTGAAATGCCCTCGATTGTGGAAGTTTACACCGCGACATGGTGTTCAAACTGTGTTGATGTTGAGCATGCACTCGATGACATCGAAAGCGAGACGGGTTTACAGCAGTACCACACGCACCGAGCGATTAACGAAGCACAAGACCCACTCGGCACCATTGAAATCGATCAACGATTCCATGACCGCTATGGCGTAAAGGCTCCACCTGTTGTCGTGTTTAACGGGTCAGTCATTAAAGCCGGAAGCGTGACTGATGCTGAATCTTTACAAAGTGAGTTCACCACACATGCTCAACAAAGCATGAACATCACAGGTACTTCGACGTTCACTTGGAATTCTACAAGTAACTCTACAGGAACTGCTGCATGGTCCATTGAACCCCAGGACTTGACATCTATCAATCAACTCGACGGGTACGATGAGCAAAGTTCCCTTTTCGCCTATGCCTGGATTGTTGAGCAATCGGCATCCTTTGATGAAGGCTCGAACGGCCTTGGCGACTACCCCCATGTTGTACGGGGAATCATTGAACTGGGTGAAGTCAACATGACTTCGAATGACCTTTCAGGAAGTGTAAACATTACTCTTCCATCAGCATACGATGGTGATGATTTGTCGATTCACCTCATTTATCAATTCAACTTACCTGCTGAAGTAGAGGAGCCCGTAGTAGAAAGCCCACCATTGACAGATAGCCCGGAAGAAGAAGTGCCTGCTGCTTCACTCATCGCCAGCCTTTGTGTTCTTTTTGCAGCTGTTCTGACACGTAGAGATCGAATCTAAGGTGCATACTCATCTGGGCCGTTACGGCCATTCTGGTCTCGTAAGTCTTGTTCAAGTTCCCATCGAAATTCAGGCAACTCCCGGGGCGTTTCACATACGGCCTGATAGTGCCACCACCATGGCGGAGCACCACGCGCTCCAAGGGTTTGTTGCGCTGTATTGAGCAGCGCGGTGAGGTGGCGTCGTGCTTGTGGGCGAGGGTGGTCTCTTCGGACAAAAATGATTGAGCCCCCATTACGACCTTGTTCGACAAAACCCAATACGGCCGAAAATCTGCGTATCATTCTACGTTCTTGAGCGTCTCGAATCGTTACTGCGAGGTGACAGTTTTCAAAGGTGAGTGCGCCATGATCGAGAACACCCATTTGGAAAGTTGCACCGATAGGATGGCGCATGAGCGCATCCCAAATTCGTGGAAAGACTTCGCAATATCTGCGTTCACCGTTTCGTATATCTCCAATCGGAAGGGCGTTTCCATCACGTCTAAAATTACGAAGATGTACCCCTTCATCTCGGCCTTGGTAATGGTGGATGAAACGATGGAGGCCTTGTTCACGATGTTCTTCGGTGATTTCAGCAAAGGAGTTGTGCCAGAATTCAATAAATTGTGGATGAGGAAGGACGGTATCGGCCGCCAGAGCGTGTTCAATCAACAACTGTGTTCTGTAGGTTTGAACTGAAGCGTCCGCTTCAATTTGCCATCTCCTTCGATTGTATGCAAGGTTTCTCCGGAACAAATGCCTCATGTTTTGGTGGGCTTGGTTCTCAATACTGCGTTCATGTACTGGCGGTTCGGGCAACCATTCAATCCCAGTTATGTCATGCCGTAGGTTCTTTGCAATGACATCTTTCAGGTTTTGAAGGGCTTTACTGTTGAAAAAGCGAAGGTGTTTTTCAGTAATTTTTGGCGGAAAACCCAACGGCGAATAGTGCGATACATGCTGGAGGAGACTATCGATTTCCGCAGATGTGTTGATATCATCAAGGAGAGCAAGGAGAACAGAAACAATCGTATCGCCCAAAGGTACGGTCGAGTGGAAAGTGCCATCATGGATACAGATGGGGTGTGTTTGACGCGACTCGAGTGAATCAATTGATTCGATGATGAATGGAGCGCCATGCGCCCCTCGTCCAACTCGGACTTCATAGAAATGCCCAAGTCTACCAATCACCAAGAGATGTTCATCATGGATGAAAACCCGGTCGGCGTTTCCATCAATCACTTCTCGCAAAAATTGTATTGAGCGGCGTAAGGGTTTGGCTATTTCTTGATTCTCAGTGTTCTGACTGGTCCAATTGTACTGTAAAGCATAGAGTAATTCTCCTGCATTCGAGGTAATCGGAGAAAAAGCACTGGAGAGCAAGAGTGCCCAAATCCCAGGTTCATCGGGAATTGCTGTTCTTCTCGCTGAATCGTTTTTACTGCGAACCATAAACTTGAATCGCTTCTCTACAATTGAAAATGGCCAAGGGCGGTTCGAGTTAAATTGCGAGGTTGCTAGATAACCATACCAGCGATTCATCCAAGGGTATTCATTCAACTCATCGAGACCTTTTGGATGATGTTTGAAGGCTTCAACAATGTTTTGGTCGAACTTCATCCGCTCCGACGCTCCTAACCGCAAACGAATATCACGAGCCCAAACCCCTACTGGATTCAGGGAATAGTTTTCGGGAGGGGTCAGATGTTCTTCGGCCATCCACTCGATCCAGGTGAACACAACCGAGGCACTTGGCTTCTGAATGGGAGCTCTAAAACGCCGACGATGTAAGACTCGAGGGGGGATTCGCTGCGGATTGAAATTTTCGATATTGTTGATGTTTAAGGAGCCAAATGCGACAAATAATTTCGTCAAATCCCAACCCGTACGAGCTGACTTCGATGAAAGAACATTGAGAAGAGATACCATGGGGACTTCTGCAGGCATTGTTCTGCCGTTGACAAGTAAGCGCCCTCCAATGAATGAAATCCGAACACCGTCATGGAGTACAAACCCTCCATGCAGGTAAAGTCGTTGTAATGTTTCAAGACGAATACCATCGGAAACCCGTTGGATTATTTCGTTTAATTCATCATCACTGCAAGGTGCTGTCAACACGGGGTCAAGCGTTTCATCCGCCAACTTCGCCCATTGTACATCTTTGAGATGATTGGAGTTTCTTTGTAAATTTCTCCACCGTTGTTGTGCCGTTTTATTTGGCCCACCAAGGAGTTGTTGTGCTTGGTCATGAAGAGAAAAATCAATTTGATGAGTCCACTTCTGGCCTTTTTTACACACGATTAATGAGGAACAAAGGCGGCAAGGGCTGACTGACGATTGACGCTCGCATACCGAACA
>CAJJCQ010000050.1 GCA_905182725.1 uncultured Candidatus Poseidoniales archaeon | reverse complement strand
CGTCGAGGACGACGGACTTGCCGGCCAAATTGAATCAGTGGGACATCTAAAGGCGTGAGCATAAGAGGCCATTCTTCTTCTGAAAGAAGAGATTGAGCAGCAGCGACGTGTTCTGTGTCGCCGTTATGGGATGCAACAGCAATTGCTTTTTGTTCCCAAGAAGTATCTTTCAATTCTTCAGTAAAGGCCTTGAGCATAAACGGCTTCATCATCGAGCGACCATAACATAACACGTTTCCACCAAAGGAATGTGTCACTTCATCACCATGTGACCATGCAATTGCGCCGTGAATCGTCGTTTCAGATACGCCGTTTCTGCGATAATCAACCAAAGGCTCCCATGCCACTTCACGGCCTGTAGGGATTCCTTCGACTTTTTCACCGAGTGGTGAATCTGGAAACAAGGAACTCCCTGGCTTTCCTGGTTCAACAGCGGAGGGGGTATCATGTTGAATTGCCATCCGTTCACCTCGATTCAACCAGTTCTTCGACACGAGGCACAACGTGCTTCATGTAAGCAGTCATGTCTCTACAGACCCGGTCAGAGTCGTGATTAAAGAAATCAAACCAAGCCATGATCCGGTCTTCAGGGTGGAACCTTTCGAGAATTTGTTGGACTACTTCTTCGACGTTTCCAATCAAGGCGTTTTGTGCAGCATTTTCAACTTTCGAGGGGTCAATGGTTCCTTCTAAAGCATTCCAGTAGGCACCGAGGGCTGCCTTTGCTTCTTTGTTTGCTGATTCACTTTGCTGTTCTGATGACAATCCTTCCTCAGCATTGAGGAATACGAAAGAAGTACGAGGCATATCGCTTCGTTTCCATGCCCCACCTGCTGGATGAAAAGCCTCTCGCATACGGTCATGCGTAGCGTCAATAATTTCAGGTTTCGTGATTGATAAATTGAATACTTTGACCGGTAAGATCGTGTTGAGGAACACCTGTGCTTTGGGGTCATGTGTACCTGCAACCATCACTAACAGTTCACGACGGAAATGTTGAGGAATTATTTTCAAATCTTCAAACACATAGCGCTTAGGAATTTCAATTTCATTGGGGGCTGATTCTAAGTTTTCAAACTCAATGGCCGCATTTTGAACCTTTTCCCAATCTTCATCACTACGGAAGTTACCACGTCGAAGAACGGTTGAATGGGTCATTTCTGAATTGACAACATCTCCGCGTAAAAGTCGCAAAAAGATATCTCCTGCTTCCATGAAGATTTGGCCACGAAGTGCAGGCCAAGCGGCCTCTTCAATAGAATTCCGGGGAATGATTCCGTAAGGTCGTGCCATGAATTCAAATCGTCCTGCTGAAAAACCAACGTGGAGTTTACGCTTTTCATTCGGATTGAGTCCGTGCAATTGAAGCGTATTTGCAATTCGTTCTGCTTGAGCAATTGGTCCACCAGATGCTAATATCGAGACGACTGCACTTCCAATTTCAATCGATTGAGTTCTTCGGAATGATTCCATTGCCAATTGCGGGAAATCAGTACAAAGTCCAACTTCACCCAGCCAGTGAGGTACGACAGGTTTTGAGTTTGACTTTTGAATCTCAGTAGATAAATGGGCTTGTGCAATCCATCCGACGCCGAAGCCAAGTGCGTCTGCACACTCCAGTTGTTGGAAATAATTGGCAAACATCTCTTGCTCGCTAGGAATCAAACCCGTTGAATCCGGAGTTTGACTGATTGAGAAGAATATGTCATGCTCCATGGGTGGCACCAATCCTTCCAGTTGAAGCCACATCATAACGAGTGTGGCTCATCGCGATGGTCACTTTTTTGTTTTTTGCTGTATATTGGTCGTGTTGAAATCGGCAAGATCTTCGATGCGCTGACGAACTGCCAATGGGGTAGGTAGACCTACATTGAGGAAGGAGTGGAGGCAATCTGAAAGTTGGAGCATTGCCGTTTCGTAATCTTCTGCGATTTCTGCGATATCTGCAAGTCCCCACCGTGCCACGAGTTGACCTGACAAGTCTTCAAGTTCGACCGAAAGGTTGAGTGATTGCTCATACAATTCCTTAGCGGCAACAAAATTCCCAATCGTAGCTTGGGTATGGGCTAAATCGGCAAGCGCCTCAATTTGAGCTTCTTCGTCTTTCATTTGCATGGCGAGTTCAATACGACGAGTACCGTGAACTAATGCATTATCATGGTCGTTTAATTTCTTTGAACAGGTTTCAAGAACAGCAAGGCCATATGCAATTCCATTCAAATCATCGATACTTTCTCGAAGTCGAAGAGAACGTGTAGCGAAAGTTTGTGCTTCTTCATATTCATCTTTACTCATATGCATTAGAGCGATGTGATGTGATACTGCAGCAGCTAGCGGAGCGCCACCTTCCAACTCTTCGGATTTAGCGCCTAATTCTGCAAAAGCATCGAGACTCTTCCCAGTATGTTTGAAACCTTCAAAATCTGCCCAGCCACGTTCAAGTTCGTCAGTTGAATTCTCTTGTGCGTGTTTGAGTAAGCGTTCAGCAAGTTCGAGGTCTTCCAATTCGATTGCCAAAGGCATCAATCGGAGTGCAAGTGCTGTATTGATGTCATCCATCGCACCACCGGCGGTAAGCATATCGAGAATCCGACGGGCTTGTTCAGCATCCACTTCTCCGCTCATATCTGTGCGCTACCCGTTCGCGTCAAGAACCTATGTGTTTACTTCCCTCAAAGTTAAAATTTGATAACCCGAACTGCGTACCGGACATTATGGGAGACTATAACGGATATTTGCAAGGTTTGAGTCTTGCAGCAATTCTTGTACTTGCTCCTATTGCATTGCAATCACTTTTGACCGACGACGCTGATGTCGTCTATGTCTTCGTGCCGGGTGAAGATGAAACAACGACCGTTTACATTGAAAATAATACTTCGAGTGATGATGCTCGAGCTCCAGAACTAAACCGCAGTGAAGTAGCTCGTATTGCCACGTTCAACATCAAAGTGTTCGGTGAAACTAAAATGGGTAAGCCAGCAATTGTCGATATTCTTGTTGATACGGTTTTACAGTATGATTTAGTCGCTGTTCAAGAAATAAAAGACATGGATCAAACCGTGCCTTATGATTTTCTCGATGCACTCAATAACAAATCAAATTCTACATGGGACATGGTGCTAAGCCCTCGCAGTGGCCTTCAAGACGATGACCAATCTTCTCAAGAACAATATGCCTTTTACTACAATACTTCTGTTTTCCGTTCAATGGGGAATGGCACTCTACACAATGACAGCGTTGATGATTCATTCCAACGAGAACCCTTTATTGCTCAATTTGAAGTACTTGACCAAAATGGAACAGGAACAGGTTTTGATTTGAGTCTTGTAACGATTCACACCAAACCTGCAGCCGCTTTGAGTGAAATAAATGCCTTGCCTCATGTCGTTGACACATATCTTGAACAACATCCAAATGAATCGGAAATCGTGATCCTTGGTGATTTCAATGCAGCCTGTTCTTATGTTTCCTCAAATGAATTATCGAATTCACCCTTGGCCCATTCGAATTACACATGGTTAATCGAGAACAACGTCGATACAACGGTTTCAGACAGTTATTGTGCATACGACCGAATCGTTACGAATGGCGACCTCGATGGTCGCTTAGTTGGTACATGGGGCGTTGACACTTCCTTTTCAGACAACAATGTATCTGACCACTATCCCGTTTGGTTTGATCTCAAAAGGTAATCAGATACTTCGCAAACGTCCACCGTCGACCGCTAGACTGACGCCTCGAATGCCACTTGAGGCAGGGAGGGCGAGGAAGGTGATCGCTGATGCAGTTTCCAATGGTTCAATCAATCGTTCAATTGGGACTTGACTCATCCATCCATGATGAACTTCTTCGAGGCTTTTTCCAGTTCGCTGATTGATTGAAGAAGCCAGAGAACCTAACCTTTCAGTGTTGGTAAAACCTGGTAGAACATTGTTGATGGTGATGCAGGGTGCAAGTTCCCGAGACAAACTCTTGGCCCATGAAGCCATAGCTCCTCGAAGGGTATTGGAAAGTCCAATGTTTGGAATTGGTTCCTTGACCGAAGTGGAAATGATTTGGATAATGCGGCCATAGCCTTCTGATTCCATCGAAGGGACGAGTAATTGCGTCAAGGTATGAGCAGCATGGAGATGTCGCTTGAAAGGTGCTTCAAAGTCTTCGATTGAGTTACCGAGCAAGGGGCCGCCTGGTGGTCCACCTGCATTGTTGATGAGAACATGGACAGGTCCACGTTGTTGAAGCAATTCTTTCATGGCTGGTTCAAGTCCAGCCGTGTCTTCAAGGTCGAGGACAAGTGATGCATGTTCGCCCTTTCCAAGTACCGATAATTCTTGGCAAAGAGTTGTCAAAGCCTCTCCGTTTCGGGCACAGACCGTAACATTTGCACCTGCTTTGGCGAGCATTTTTGCTGTAGCAGCGCCAATTCCCTTACTGGCTCCACATACCAATGCGTGCTTACCTACCAGAGCGCTGGTCGAATACGGATAGTCACTGCCGAGGAGGTCCATGTGTGGGGCAGAAGGTACTCCTCAAAGGGTCTTCCGTTGCTCAAAGCCATTGTAGAATCGAATCTAATTCAACCAGCCAATCATCTGATGCAACATCGATAATCGAGTAATGGTCTCCAGGGAGCCATAATTTTTGCACATCAATACCCTTGGCAGACATGATCTCAGCGTACGATTCCGATTGCTCTTTTGGAACATCTGTGTCTCTTTCGCCATGTACCAGTAGCACCGGTACAATCGGTGGGTGTTCGATTGGATTTAACCGATCCCACAAGGTTCGATTATCTTCAGGACTGCATCCAATCCATCGACGAACAGCATCGCCTTCATCCGAAAGTTGTGCCGCATCTGCGCTAATTAAATCCGTAATTGGGGCTTGAGCGATGACTAACCAAGGTTTTCTGTCCGCATTTGCTGCCAACAAGAGGGCAAGTTGGCCACCTGCTGAATGACCCATAACCATCGAACGTGTTATGTCAATTCCTGGTAGGAGTGCGAGTTGGCCCCAAGCGCGCAATACATCTGAAAGTGTGTCCATCCAAACTCCTTCGTCACCATCGCTCCAACCTTTGTATTCAATATTCCACGTAGCAACACCTGCTTCGGCGAGATCTTGGGCAATGGGTTTCATGAGTTCACTGGTCCATGAACTCTTCCAAAAACCACCGTGGATGAGCATGACGCATGGAAGGCCAGCGTCGTTCTCGTACGGTGAAGGGTCATCAGGCATATGCAAGTCTGCATATTGCCATTCTTCCGCTCCCCATTGCATGCGGTCGACTGCCATAATCAAACGGTAAAGGACACCATCTATCACCCTTACTCCTTCTTTGATGAATACAAGAATTGAAGAGGAGATGCCGAATGAGCAATTCATGGGCAATCCATTGGATATTGAATTTGAAGATATGAACGGCGAACATACGACTTTGCGTGCACTTGGCGATTCGAATAATGAACAATGGATCGTCGTGAATGTCGCAAGTGCTTGCGGATTTACCAAACAATATACACAATTGCAAGAAGCTTCAGTTTTGGATGGAGTCACCGTTGTTGGTTTCCCTTGCAATCAATTTGGGGCCCAAGAGCCTGGGACTCACCAAGAAATTTGTGACTTCACTTCCGCGAAATACGAGGTTACCTTTCCATTAATGTCGAAAATCGAAGTAAAGGGAGAGAATCAACATCCACTTTTCACAGAACTGAGTCAATCGACAGGTTCAGATGAACACACGGGAGATATTCGCTGGAACTTCGAAAAGTTCCTTGTTTCAAAAGACGGCTCAGTTTCTCGCTTCTCATCGAAAGACTTGCCCTCAGATATGTTGTGAAGTTCCAACGTCTTCAAAGGCGTTCGGACGGAACACCCATCGTGCTTCATCGGCATCCTCATAGTAGTTCTTAACCAAAGGCTCGTTTGACATTTTTTCATGAAAGGCGAGCAATGATGGATAATGAGCGAGCATATCTGCTGTAATTCCATCAAATTGTCCTGAGAACATCATGAAAGTGTCCATGAAGCCTTTGACATCTGCAATACTCATCGACTCTGTGTTTGCCAGCCAGCCGGTTGTAGATTGCTCAAATATTTTCGACATGGCCCTCATTGCCTGGTCCATTTTTCCACCTTCTGCAAATAATGCTTGTCGTGCAGCAATCTTTTCATCGAGGTCATCGATTGAAAAAGTAGGTATAAAGGCGGATCTCCACCCGTTGATGACTTCGACAATTTCGTCTACTTTGGCTCGAACATAGAGGTCTTTAGGTTCCATTCCAGCTAAGGCGCCCGTATAGCGAAGCAATGCATTTGATTCTGCAATTGTTCCTTGAGGTGTGCGAATAATTGGCAAATAGCCCCAAGGTAGTTCTCCTTTCTTTTTGAGTTCAAGGTATCCGTCCCAATCGACAACGGTATTCTTCCATTCAAGTCCGGATATGCCAAGACAGAATCGGGATACTTCGGCAAAACCTGGCGAGTCAAAATAAACAACTTCATGCATAACTTTGACGCCAATCTCGGTCTATATGAATCTTGACCCAGATCTCAAGGACTAACTCGGCGACGGTCACGAGGGAATAAGACCGTTTCACGGACATTCTTTGAACCGGTGAGTTTCATCAAAATACGTTCAACACCAAGCCCCCAACCTGCATGAGGTGGTACTCCGTGCCGGAAACCAGCCACGTAGAATTCAAATTCTTCAGGATCTAATGCCATTGCTTTGAGGTTTTCAATCAAGACATCAATACGGTGTTCACGTTGTCCGCCAGAGGTTAATTCATCTCTGCCAAAGTTGAGGTCAAATCCACGGCTGAGTTGTCGGCCTGTGCTTCCATCTTCACCTTCGACATGATGGATGTAGAAGGGTTTCAGTTCCATTGGCCAGCGTGGTAGGAAGTAGAATTGTGGAAGGTCCTCGGCTAAGAGGTCCGAGTTTTCAGCATCGATGTCGGCACCCCATTCAATTGTTCCACCTTTCCGTTGAATGGTAGCAATAGCATCACAATACGACAGCCGAGGAAACGGTAATTCAGGTACAATTACTTCGATGGCTTCCTCGTCTTGTGTGGCTCGGAAAGCATTGATAGTGCTGATGTGCTTTTGGGATTCGGGGTCTTCAGCAACTGACTTCCACATGTGATGAATCATACGTTCAAGTACGCCCATGACGTCTTCATCGTTTGCCCAAGAACATTCGATGTCAAAAGAAATAAATTCATTCAAATGTCGATATGTATCGTGCTTCTCAGCTCGGAATGCTGGACCGATTTCGAACACACGCTCGAGTCCACCTGACATGCATAATTGCTTGTAGAGTTGCGGAGATTGATTGAGGAAAGCGGGCGTGTCAAAATACATCATTGGAAACAAATCAGTTCCGCCTTCAGTTGCTGTGGCGACAATCTTTGGCGTATGAGTTTCAAAGAATCCTTCTTTAATCAAGGCTTCTCGGCCGTATTGCAAAATCTTTCCTCGTAAATGGAACATAGCATTGACGTGTGAACGGCGTAAGTCGAGGAATCGATTGTCGAGCCGTGTGTCGAGTGCGACGTGTACTGTATCGGTAACTCCCAGTGGAAGAGGGGCGACAGCTCGTGCAATCAAATTCACTGAGGTCGCGATGACTTCGTAGGCTGGAGGAGGGACAGGTTCGCCTTCCTTGGCCTTTGGAGGCCTCTTTTCAGAAACAGTTCCGGTAAACTGAAGGGTAGATTCACGGGTCATTCGTTGAACCATGTCCAAGGCTTCGTCGCCAACATTGTCACCTTTCAGGAATATTTGTGTGATTCCAGTTCCATCTCGAAGGTCAACAAAACAGATTGCTCCCTTTCCTCTGTTTGCTTCCATGAATCCAGAAACTGTAACTTCTTGGCCAATTAAATCAGCACCAATGTTTTGAATTTCGCCCAATGTGTGAGTGCGGTATGCAGTCGGTACCCAAGTGCTCATGATTGGGGGGGGACAGGCTGAGAACATCAATCATTCGTTTGAACAACCGTGATTGAAACCTCCTCAGTGGGCTATTTTCTGCTTTTTTATTCCTTATGAGACTTATTGAGTCTTGAAATAAGCGGTTTATTCATATAGGCGGGGATTGGCGCCAAAGTCATGACTGGTGACCTCTTCTCATCCGAATCCGTAACTCGCGGCCATCCTGACAAATTATGCGATACCATCTCAGATGCGATTGTCGATGCCTGCCTTGCTGTTGATTCCAATGCACGTGTTGCGGTCGAAACATGCGTGAAAGGCAAAGAAGACATGGGGCTCATTGTCCTTGCAGGTGAAGTTTCTTTGAGTGGTTCCGCACCTGATTACGAAGCGGTTGCACGCGAAGCAGCAGCAGGAGTTGGCTACACATCTCATTCCATTGGAATGGACGCAACATCCTCAAAATTCACCGAAGTTCAAGTTCATATTACAACTCAATCTTCGTACATTGCTCAAGGAGTTAACAAAGATATGTTGTCTCAAGGTGCTGGTGACCAGGGCCTCATGTTTGGCTATGCTTGCACAGAAACTGAAGCCTACTCTGAACTTGAAGGCCGATTTTTTCCTCTTGCAGCAGCTCTTTCCCAACGCCTTACTCGCCGATTAACAGCAGTTCGTGAACAAGGGATTTTACCATGGGCTCGCCCTGATGGAAAGTCGCAAGTAACCGTGGAGTATGATGAGAATGGTGAAGTTTCAAATGTTCATACAGTCATTATCGCCATACAACACGACAAGGATCTCAAAGACCAATTCAACGGTTCTGAAGAAGCAGAACTGGAGTACGTCAATCAACAAATTAAGCAACATGTGGTTGAATATGTGATTCCAGCAGGTTTGCGTAAAGGTGACTACACCCTTGTTGTCAACGGAACCGGACGATTTGCCGATCCTGGCGGTCCCTATGCTGATGCTGGATTGACCGGACGAAAAATCATTGTCGATACCTATGGCGGCATGGGCCGACATGGCGGTGGAGCATTCTCTGGAAAAGACCCTTCGAAAGTCGACCGTTCGGCAGCCTATGCTTCACGCTGGGCCGCAAAGCACGTCGTCGCTGCCGGTCTTGCAAGTCGCTGTGAAATTCAATTGGCTTATGTGATTGGAATTGCACAACCCGTGAGCGTTCGAGTTGAAACGTTCGGAACTTCCGAACTTTCCGACCGTGTATTAGCAGAACGAGTGAAATCTACTTTTGATTTCCGACCGGGTGCAATCGCACGTGACTTGAATTTGCTTAACCCGATTTACTCCGTCACTGCTTCTGGCGGTCACTTTGGTCGAACTCCAGGAGAAAATGGAACTTTCCCTTGGGAGCGAATCGAACAAGAACGAATTGCTTCGCTTCTTAACTGAGGTAGAGCCTCTCACAACGGCCCTTGGGCCGATTCACTCAAGTGGTATGCACGGGTGGCTTGACTTGGTCTTATGTCGTCTCGTCCAGTTCGTGCCGTCGCCTTTGTTCTCGTATTGTTGTTTGCAAGCATGTCTCCTTTGGCGTTCCAAGCCAGTGCACATCAAAGCATACTTTTGTCCACAGACACCACTCACGTCGTGCTCATGGGCGGGGATTCCGGCAATGTTACATTGAATATCGAAAACAATGCAACATCCATTGAAACATTCAATATTTCAATCGATGTGACCGGCTTGTCTTCAGTTTGGAGTATTCTTCCAAGCGAGGAAACGGTCGAGAATGTGTTTCCTACCTGGTCTAAAAATACAACAATTGTTGTACGGCTTGTTGAAGGTGCAACGCCTTCAGACAGTGGTTCGTTTGATATCATCGTGACTGAGCCTGACCAGAATATCAGCAGTACCATCACCATCTATGTTTCAGTCGCTCCATCCTATCACTCTTCACTCGATCTTTCTCCAATGGGTGGTGCACTCACCTCCATGGATTCTGGAACGAATGCTACGTTTACGATCGATGTCAATAACTTAGGCTCTGTTGAAGATACCCTTCTTTTAGATGTCGAATATCAACCTGACTTAGCCTCATGGTGGGCCAATTATACCAACGGGTCAAGCAATAACGGCGGAAATAATTCGGGCAATAATTCCGGTAATAACAGCGGAAATAACTCTGGCAATAGTACTGGGAACGGAACTGGGAACGGAACTGGGAATTCTTCCAGCACCTTGACTGTCAATAATACGCTGATGTACGGTAACAGTTACACTTCGTTTAATTCGTTACATACTCTTCTTGAGAATGTCGGTGTCCAGAATGCAGATGCAATAACCGGTGGTGGAAAGAAATTATCTGCCCACTGGAATGAAGTAAATACTTCCGGACATGTCTCCAATACGACCTTACGTACGACGTTCGATTGGGATTATGTTGTCCTTCAAGACCAAAGCCAAGTCCCTGGATTCCCTCGTACTAACAGCGAATGGTTGGCCAGTATGAACGGTGCAGTTGGATTGTCAGGTGCGATTGAAGATGAAGGTGCAGAATCGGTTCTACTGATGACCTGGGGTCGTCGAAGTGGTGATGCTACAAATCCAATTCTCTACAGCAATTTTACAGTCATGCAAGAACGTTTAGAAGCGGGATATATCGATTACCATGACAACATGACTGCAGCTGGAAATACTGTTTGGATTGCTCCAGTGGGTCTTGCTTTTGCCTTCATCCATGACAGCGTTGAAGCTTCAGGGTCAAACCCAACCTTGTCTGGGAATACATTCTACGATCTCTACAACGCAGATGGCAGTCACCCTTCATTGGCAGGGAGTTATCTCGCTGCATGTGTTCTGTATGCTACCATGACTGGCGATTCACCGGTTGGTTCAAACGATACAGTATCGCTAAACAACACCCTCAAACTTGAGTTGCAACAGGCCGCTGCTGCAACGGTATTCAACGAAACTTCTCACTTATCGTATCCTTGGGAATCGGTGACCACATCCTCCAGTATGTTGATGCAATCTCCGAAAGGATTGGGTGGGGGGATTCCTGCCGGTTGGAATGTTCAATGGGTTGATGATGAATTCGCAAACATGCCTGCTGGCTCATCTCAATCTGCCAGTTTACATGTGAGTGTCCCAAGCAACGCTGCTCCGGACTATTACGGATTTAGATTGTTTAGTGCTTCAACAGGAGGCAATGTCTCAGCCTCAACCTTGCTTGTCGTTCATGTTGACGAAGAGCATAACCTGAGTGTATCTTTCCTTGAACAAAGTGCTTTCTTTATTCCAGGGCAATCAACCACTACATCTCTTCAACTCACGAATTCTGGGAACGCAGTAGTGGATTATGACTGGTCACTTGATGTTCTCAATGGGCCTTGTACTGCTGCTTTAGTCATGGCCACGACTCCTTCCTTTGCTCCTGATGATGTTGTTGATTTGGAGTTCCAACTCTCTGTTCACAGCGAAGCAACAAAATCGAATGTTTGTGACCTGCAACTGAACGGTATGGGGACTTCCTTCACGGAACAGCATTCAACCACACCATTCGATTTCACCGTTGACATCGACGAACTTGTATCCTATACCTTGCTTGCGCCTCTTGGAGAACTTCAACTCACTCCCGGTTCCCCAGTTTCGTATGAAATGAGGGTTCAAAATAACGGCAGTGAGACCGTTACATTCTATCTTGATCACGACTCGAGCAGTGGTTTGAGCACTTCGCTTCAATCCTCTTCGAGCGTCACTGTTTTGGCTGGAGAGGCCGGGATCTGGTCGCTCTCAACAGATGCAGATGCTGGGCAATCAGGTGTTATGACTCAATCCTTTTCGGTATCGTACGGTGGAGATTCAGTGGCAGCATCCGTAGATTTCGAGGTACTTGGAGTCAGTGCAGCATCCCTTTCAGGGCCTTTAGACGGTCGAATCCTTGTTCGGCCTGGTGAAACGGTTTTGACCTCTTTCACTTTAGAAAACACAGGGACTGCAGATCTTTCATTGGTCGCAAGTCTTCTTGGCCTGCCGGTTGAAGCAGAAGCCACTTTGAGCCATCCTTCGGTCACTCTCAGCGTTGGTCAGAGCGTTGTGGTCGATGTTTCTTTGACCATCGCTACTTCATCATCTGCGGGCACCCATGAAATCTCCTTCGCTTACGGAAGTTCAGATGTCTCGGTTGAACTCTCACTTTCCTTGCAAATTCAAGAACGTATTGCTTTACTGATGAGTTCAACAGGAAGCCGAATTGTTGCAGGGCCGAGTTCAAGTGCAGTGTATTCATTTGAAGTAACCAACCTTGGAACGAATTCAGATACTCTCCATCTTAGCCTCCTTGATAACGGTGCATCGACTTGGTTTGACTTTGAACTGTCGGCAACATCTCTCCTTCTCACATCAGGCCAATCTTCTCAGGTTACATTGAGCGTTCGAGAAACAACTCAAGGCGCTCCAAGCAGTGGTATCGAAATCACTCTCGTCTCACAATCATCGAGTGATGATTCAATTACTTCACACCTCAATGTCTCAATTGAATCGTTGGTTGCAGGTGCGGAAATACTCGTTCTCGCAGATGATGATTCAGCAGAGCCATCGCAGAGCATTCACGGGACCGTCGTTGTAACGAATACCGGAACGGGAACCGATCAGTTGCTCTTGAGTACTGTAGGTCTCGATTGTGGTGTCTCAACCGTTCTCTCACTCGAAGCTGGCGAATCATCGTCAGCCCTTCCGTGGTCTTGCGTTCTTGCTGACGATGCAGAAGCAGGATTGTCAGAATTAAAGTTCCGAGTGACCAGTTCTTCTCGAACCTCCTTCTCGGCTTCAAGCAGCGAAATCTATACCATTGAACCTGTTTGGGGAAGTTCCGGTGTTTTGGAAATTACTTTTGCAGAACCATCTCTTTCAATCCCTTCATCAGGTGGCTCAACAGTCATGGTTTCGGTCAAGAATTTGGCGAATGCTCAAGTGACTGGTCTTCTATCCATCGAAGGTTTTGGTGATGGCTTGTTAGCAATCGAATGGCTCCGTCTTTCGGACAACACTTCAAGCAATGAATACACACTCAGTCCGGGTTCATCAGTCCAGTATTCCCTTACGCTCACTTCGCTGGTTTCCACCTCACAATCTGCAACTTTGCAAATACGTGGTGCGTACCAAATTGGAGAGAGCACTTCTTCTGATGTTTCAAATGATTTCGAAGTTGAAATCGAAGGGCCTGCAGTGCCTCCAAATGGCGTCCGATTGCCCTTCGGAATGGAGTTGAGTCAATCGGATTCGTTGAATGCCTTGTTCGGCGGCTGGGGATTCTCATTGCTTCTTCTTGGCGTCTTGTTTTTGGTTCGTGGAAGAAAGCAGAATACAGTAAACGCTGAGGGAGATGCGGAAGAAGAGGAAGAAGAGGAAGAAAAAGAAACACCACTCGGTTTTAATGAATGTCGGATGGAAGATGGCAAAGTCTCTTGCCCCTCGTGTGAAGCACGATTAGGCGTCCCTCGCGGAAGCGAGCCACCGTTCAGATTCACTTGTCCGAAATGTTCGACAATGATTCGTGTTGTTGAATGATTCAATTCCGTCGATAAGCGACGAGCAAAAATGCAGTGTGTCCAAATGGACCATTGACAGGTCGCACGCCGCCCTTTGATGCTTTACCCCATTGTCGTTCAATGAGTTCACCCGCCCATTCGATTTCAAAACCAGCTTCTTCACAAGCAACCCAAGCAGCTTCAAGTTGGCTTGTTACGGGGCAGTAGCATGCGATGCGTCCGCCAATGCTGAGCAGTGGAGCAACAGCCTCAATGGCACTCGTGTGTTCAGGTAAATCAAGAATAATGCCATCATATTCTGGAGATGCGAGTTGGATTTGATCAACGACCTCTTCGATTGCTCCTTCGATGTGATGATGGGATGGAAATTCTGACCATCCTTCCTTCGCACGTCGGAGATTTACAAGCGCAACTTCAGCATGTTCATTCCGTGGCTCAACCGTAACATGAACTCCTGAATTACCGAGAACCCGAGCAATATACATCGAAAGTCCACCACTTCCAATTCCGGCTTCTAATATTTTGTCACCGGGACCAATGCCGAGTCTTGAGGTCATGAAACCAGCATCTTTTGCACTTATTGTTTGGGCTCTGCGAAGCATACCCTTGCTTAATTCAGGTAGCCGCAAAGGAACGCGAGACAATATTTTCTGGCCGACGAGAACTTCTTCACCAAATTTTATTTTAGAAAACGTTTCAAATGCATCCAAAACACCCAATCCCTTTATTTTACGAACGCCTGGTATGAGTTCGATAATGTGGATTTTTCCTTCGCCTTCAATGAAAGCGGACCACAGCGATTGGTTCATGTTTCGGGCACTGACTCGACGGCCTAAACTTTACCGTTGTATTGTAATCATTCGCTGTTCAAATGTACCTTCTTACAAATATGAGTTTCCTCACCGCAAATGGAGGGTTTCATATACTGTCTCTATCGTGGTGTAGGCATGAAGATGTCCGCTCGCCTTCTCGCCTTAACGATTACAGCCCTTTTTATCGGGAGCACAATGACCGCTCTTGTTAGCCCAATCGAACTTGAAATGAATGAAACGCTTGAGGATGAACCAATTGTTAAACATGCTTCCTCGGCAACAAGTCCGGGGCACGTTGTCTTTGGACAATATATCTCTTCAGATAACTGTGGTCACTGTTCCAAGGTAGGTGGCGGCTCTGATGGACATCACGCAGTCAAGGGACTTCACCCTGACGAATATGTTTACATCACATACATGTCCTCTTCCTATGGCGATACAGATACTGCACGTGCTGGAGCAGTATCACCTTACAACTGGGCATGGTCAACCGGAGGTGCACCAGATGCTTACTTCGGTGACCGCAC
>CAJJCQ010000049.1 GCA_905182725.1 uncultured Candidatus Poseidoniales archaeon | reverse complement strand
TTAGATGAATATCGATATGAGTCTCAAACGCTCAATGGTTACAATTCCACCAACCCGAAAGTCGGTGATACCGATGGTGATGGATTGGGTGATGGCAGCGAATATTTCGGTTTCTTCTATGAAGATTCCACACTCTGGTGTCACTATTCAGTTCAAATGGAATACATCTGTGATGATGCAGCAGGACAAGCAGCCAATGCGACGTATCTTGGTCTTTCAAGCAGCGATCAAGGTACGGATCCTACAAACTTTGACAGCGATGGAGACGGTATGCCAGATGGATGGGAAATTGAACACCGACGCTGGATAGGCTCTTCCTTTAGTGGAGGGAACAATTGGACCCTCGACCCGAATCGTGCAGATGATGCAGATTGGGATGCAGACCGAGATGGGCTTGCAAACCTATGCGAGTACCAATGGTCGCTTGTACGCGGTGCTGGTGTTGAGGGATTGTTGTTTGAATCACATGGTGAATCAATCAACTCGACCCTTGAATGGTTTGAAGCAGACCCGAACAACATTGATTCTGATGGCGACTCACTACCCGACGGATGGGAATCCGGCGGTGCATGCACATGGGACCCTTCACGTCAAGGCGTTAACCCACTCAATGCTTCAGACCTCTTTGAAAACCCCGATGGGGATGGATATGATATCAACCACAATGGTGTGTTAGAAGATTCAGAGGCCTTTGTTAATTATTTAGAATTCCACCTCCGGTCTGATTTATTCACCGGAAACCAAACCTTTGATGGTGAAGCACTTCCAAACGGTTTCTCCACAGATTTGTTTTCGAATATCAGTGCCTATGGAGTTCCTGAGGCAAACTTCGGGGACCGAGCATCAGGCTCAGTAACAGCTCTTCAAACAATCACGAACATTGGTTCAGCAGACCCCTTCGATGCAGATTCAGATTCTGATGGAATGCCAGATGGCTGGGAAATTTGGTTTGCTCGTTGGAATGTTCTTGATGATGCTTGGACTTTGAATCCGTTGGACTCTGCAGACCGTTGGGAAGATGCTGATGATGATGGTATGGCGAATTGGGAAGAATACAACGCGATTTCTCCGCAACTGAGCGAAACTGACCAAAACCGCACTTCACCTCAGTGGTTTGTTACAACGGTTGGTTCTGCATTTGCTTTACAACAATGGCCAGGCTATACCTTTGAGAAATCTTTTGGTTCTTTTATCTCTTCAGACCAAGTCAACCTTACCGGCTTAACTTCTGACCCAAACAACGTTGATACCGATGGGGACGGCATGATTGATGGTATTGAACAGTTATTCACAACATGGAATTATACTGCTGAAACTTGGACTCTCAATCCTTTGGTTGCAGGTGATGGCGGCTTTGATGGTGATGGCGATGGCTTGACTGATAGTCAAGAATTTGCTATTGCGGTGGAGAATCCTGACAATGGATTAGACCACCCTGCAGATGCTCCACTCTTGCACCTTGATGGCGATGTTCAGCAACCGACAGAAAAAGCTCAACGTGTGTTTAATATTCTCATCACCAAAGAAACTCGTGGCAAACGTCTGCTGAATGATTTCAACGATTGGCAAGCCGGTGTTCCACCAAACCCAATCCTTTCGACACTTCTCGGTATGTCTGACCCAACCAATCCTGACACGGATGATGATGGTATGTTTGATGGCTTCGAGTACTGGTTTACCGAATGGGACTTGGAAGAGAACCGTTGGAGTATGAACCCGTTGATCGATAGCGACGTCAACCTCGATACCGATGGCGATAGTTTCGACTGCGATGGTGACGGTAACATCTCGATGGATGAACGGTTCTCCAATTTACGTGAATGGGAATCTCGCACCTATGGGAAATACATCTCTCGCTTTAGTGTACCAGTTGCTGATGGGATTATTGACTTTGGAGACGATGCTATTCAAGCGTATATGGAAGAACTCGGTATGACCTTCGCTCAGGCTCAACAAGCACTCTATACTGATTTCGTATCAAAGAGTCAAGCAAGCTCTGACCGTATGGATATGATTAATCAGTACAATCAAAACAACTTCAATCAAACTCTACTTGGAGTTGCTGACCCAACCAATGCCGATTCCGATTCTGATGGTATCGAAGATGGGTGGGAGTATTGTTATGCAGTTTATGGAATGGAAGATGTTTCCACAATCAATCACTGGGCTTCGAATCCATTGAATCCATGGGATGTCAATTACGATGGAGATCACGACGGCTGGTACGACCGGTCTGTCTTTGACCAACCTGCTCAACAAGGGACATGGTCTGGACGTGTGTTTACGCCCGGTACTGCAATCATTCAATCCGGACTTGGTGATTTACCCTTTACCAATTGGATGGAATGGGATAATTTAACTCGCCCAGACTTGAATGATTCTGATGAAGACAGTGTATCGTATTCAACAGTCGTTTCCAATGGCCAGGTCGTGTATCATCAACAGGACTTCAACCTCACTGATGGCCGTGAAGTGTTCAAGTATGGAATCAATCCGAGTGACAATGATACCGACGGTGACATGTTACCTGACTGGTATGAATATTCGAAAGCATGGAACGAAACAAACGATAATTTCAGTTCGTTCTTACAAATTCGAGTCGTTTGGATTGATGCTGCGACTGGTGGCGCTTGTTCGACCGACACAGATTCATGTTTGCCGTTGTCTCAACAAGGTTCTGAAGGAATTCTCTCACGACCAGATCTCTCTTCAACTTGGTTTACTTTGAATCCTGCAGACCCCGTTGATGCTAATTATGACCCTGACCAAGATGGGAATTGGGATTGCTCTGGTGCCGGATGTGTCTATGAACCGTATACGAATTTCCAAGAATTTTTTAGCATCACGGACGCCGATCTTTCTGCCCCAAATGCCGTGCGACTAAGCGGTATGATCTATGATGGAGAGATTGTGCTGGAATGGTGGCAACTCCGTGCAGCTCTTTTGAAACTTGATTCGGATGGTGCAAGTCCAGAGAACTATTTGAAAATGGACAAATCCTTCGGGAATGATATTCGGTTTGCTTACATTGTCGATGATAAGGATACGAATTTCCTTGTCCAAGATTCAAGCGATGATGAAATTCATTTGGCTGGAAACAGAACAGATGCTTGGGAGATTTACTATGCAGGTTCACCGAACACAGCTCCAGTTCGGGCAGTTGGGGAGCATGAATTCGGCTGGTATCTTCTCGATTTAGATAATGACCACATTGCTGAAGGCTCTGATCCAATGAATTGGGATACTGACGGTGATTGGATGGTCGATTGGTTTGAAGTTCATGATGATGAAGAGGATGGCATCCGTGGCGACTCTTCACCAATCCGATATGATTCACGCCAAACAGGGTGATTTTGAATAACCTGTAGGCGTATGGTTCAAAGGCCAATGGCTCTAAGCATGTAAAAAGGGGGGCAGTCATGCAGAAGGATTTAACCAACGGCCGCGGAATAATGTTCATCCTTTTTTTCATCATGGTCTTGTCTCCGATGGGTCCAATGGCAGATGTTTTTGTCGGCTCTGCTGATGCTGCAGGCGTATCACGTCACATTTACTCACTGCATGATGGTTCAAGTGAATATGTTGCTCTCTATCAAGGTGCGAACCCCGATGTTGGGGCAATGGTCTCTCTTCCAAAGGGCGCTTTGGTCACCGAAGTATCGATGACACTTTCTGGCGCCTCTGCCACCGGATGGAGTCAAACTGTAACCGATGACCGTGACGAGTGGTTTGAAGGTACAACTTCAGCAACTGACGCACGGAGTGGAGAATTGAGTCTTGCTTTTGCCAACCGATCAACAAATTTCTTCCCACACGGCTATGATGAACTGGAAAACTCTGCATCAGATGCCTGGCTTGACAATGGTTCGTACGCCGTTCGTCAACCGCACACTTCGAACTCTACCGAAAACATATTCTCACAGCAAGCTCTCAAGACATCTTCGAATCTTATGAAACAAAGCCAAGGTGCAATTCTAAAGCATCACGATTGGCTCTTCATGTCAACTTGGAGTACTTCGACCTTCCAGAACATTGTCCACCGTCTTTACCCGAATAATGCTACCAAAGAATCCGTCATTACCCTCGACCAAGGCCAATGCACACTTCCTACTCTCCACCCAAGTTCATACTACGGTAGTTACGGCTTCCGAGATTGGACCATTACTGATGATGAGCGAATGTTTGCAATTCTCTCCGGCTACCGATATCATTACTCCTCTTCAGCCCCAACACAATACCATCGAGTCCTTGAGATGGATATCTCACGTGATGATACATGGAAATGCATAGACTCCTACGACGTATCTCCACAGTATTCCGATTATACAGCAATTGCTTACGACCGTGATACCGAAGATGTTTGGATTGTCCATAACGCTCAACGTCGTATTGTTCCATACACATTCGGAGACCAACCCGATGGCCAATACACTCGTGGTCAAGACATGTATTCCTATTCCTCTTCGTCTGGCAGTTCTTGGGAATGTGGCAAGACTGGTCAACAAGTTCGTGGATTAGAAGTCAATGAAAGCACTTTCTTCATGCGATGCCAAAAAGGAACTTCAAGCCAAGATAAAGACCAACTCGAAGCTTGGACCATTTCTGGAACTTCTACTTCTCTTGTCCCTCAAACGGGTACCCGCCTCCTGTCAGCACTTGGTTATGGCCTGCATTTTGACGGTACACGATTCGTAACAGTTGACTGTGGCTATTCCTCTTGGTCTTCGGCTACTTTGTACTACCGTGAATACGGAACTGGATGGCAATACAAAACAACTCCTGCACCGGGTACGACCACATGGTTTGGCCCTGTAACCGAATCAGGCGACCCGATCTTGAGTGTCAATGTGCAAACGTATTGGTCTGCAGCCTCGATTGGTGACCGTGTTGATTACTGGGTTTCTGCAGATAACGGCACGCATTGGGAATCCGTTGAATCAAATTCAACGATTCACTTTTCTTATCCCGGTACTGAATTAGTCTGGAAAGCACAGTTAATTGGTTCTACGGCCGTTTCTTGGTGGGTCGATGTTGAATATTCAACAGAATATTCGCCTTCCGGAAGTTGGACCTCACCTCCTTATACTACGGGTACAAAAGTGGGCAAAGTGAGACCGAACTGGATTGCTGATGTACCTTCAGGTACGTCGATATCAGTTCAAGTTTCAAATGATAATGGTTCAACGTGGCTTGCTGCAATGAATCACCAAGAAGTGAGTTTCCCATCAACTGAAGCAGGCGATACAATTCGATACGCAGTAAGTTTGTCAACAACCGACAACTCTCTTTCTCCTCTTATTGACTCCATCACGATGGAATACGAAGAAGGCTATCCTGACCGTCCGAAGTTGGATATCGGTAACGACCTTATTTGGGATTGGGAGTCTCTTCTCTTCTTGAATGAGTCCGCAGTTCTTGCAAGTGATGAATCAATCGTTAGCGTTGATGTTAAATCTCAACCAACACTTGTTCAAGCCTTCAATTCGATTATCCCTCAAAATGGTGATGGTGATGTTCTCATTCCAATTGCTGTCAAAGCGGCAACATCTGGTCGAGTCAAAATTTCTAACATCGACATTGCTTACAAAATGCAAACTCGTGCGATTGATGCCTCCTTAGAAGGTGGTCTTCTTTCGCCCGATGGAGTGTATCGTAATCTTCAGGTTCGAATTGCCCCGGGTGATGAAGTTGACCGAGTTACTGAAGCGCTTATTGCACTGAATAATTCATACGGTGAAAATCCAGCATTTGATTGGCAACGTGGCGACACATGCTCTGTGGTGAGTGATGCAGAAGGAATTGTTCAATTTGATGTCGCCAATTGTACCTCAACTATGGATCCAGAAGGAATGGTTTCCATCCGTATACCGATCAAGGTCGATTGGTCTTGGAACGATGAAAGTAAAATGCAAGCGCTGATCTCTGTTGAAGACGACTTAGGTCAAGCCGTTGCTGCTTGGGATACTGAAGACTTGGACATCACTGTTGAAAACGATATTCAGTTGGATGGGCTGCGCGTCTTTGAAGAAACGGGCCGAGAACTTTACTCGCAAGATTGGGTTCGTGGTGGCTTCAACCTCTCGTTCACAGGACTTATCCACTTCCAAAACTCACAACTCACGCCGTTGGCAGGACAATTTGCTCTTCGCGTACTTGGACAAAACGTCACCTATGATGGCGACCCTATCGGGGAGCCAGTCCTTTTGGCCCAAGAGCAAAACCCTGCGTTCGGTGTCTATAACATCACCTTCCAATCGCCCTTTGAATCAGCTCCTGGCGGTATGGTCTTCTACGTCGAAGCAATCCAGATGGAAAACGGTTCGGTGTTTGCAAACCCTGGCTACAATACAATTCGATTGGTACTGGATGGGAATTCACCACTTGTGCTTTCATCGACTCCTGGCGATGGTGAGGAGCGGCATGCAGGTCCACCTTCACCCGGTGGTCAAGCAATCAGTATCGTCGTTCAAGATTCAGTCGACCCACCGAATCAATTGACACTCAATTATTGGATTGGTTGTAAAGCCAGCGAAGCCATTGGTTGCAGTGATTACAATTTCGATGGCTTGCCAAACTTGGATGAATACGAATTGAAAACGCTAACTTCTCCTGATACTCAAGCAGGTGGATTGAATATCTTTGATGGCCTCATTGATGATTCAATGCTTCAACACGGACAACGTGTCTCTTACTTCATCACTGGAAAGGACGCTCAAGACAATGCCATTGCCATGGGTGGTGGCCCTGTCTGTCCAGACAGTAATGTTGCATGCGGATACGTACCCGGTGAAGTCGTACCAGATTGGGATAATGACTTGGGTACATACAAAATCCGTGTAGAATTTGAACCAGAACTCGACCTTGATAACTCAACAATCCTTGGTCACGATGATCAATCTCCACTCCACCCAGGCATACCATATACGGCACAAATCCTTCTTTCGGACCGCAATGGCTGGCAAGATATTCAATACATTCAACTCGCTCTTGGTGGAGATTTCAATGACGACGAAACTTCGGTGTTTATCTCTTTGACCAAAGGGGAAGATGGCGACCCAGTTGCATTGATGGAGTCTGGTTCTGCAAATATTGCAGTCTCAAACCTTTACTCAAGTGTGGACCTTGATGAAGACAACAACGATATCATCAAAATATTAGCACGATTCCAATTGACATGGACCTTCCCTGAATCTTTTGATACCAATGGTGAAAACCAAATCATCCCAAAGATTCTAGTGACTGATTTGCCATGTAACGTGGGTGAACTCACGCCTTGTTTCGAAGCAACAGCAGGGTTGGGTAACGATGCATGGAGTCTTGATAACGACTTTAGATTTGACACCACGGAAGGTCATATTCGTGCTGTCGAACTACGTGATGGAACCAACCATTACAATTCTGATTTCAAAGAAACGCTCATTGGTGCTGGACAGGCATTGCGTGTCAACGGTCGTGTTCTGTTCTCAGAAGATGAGACGCCTGCTCCGGCAGGTGCATTCGATGTCGTCTTTGGAGACTATGATAACACATGGAAAACTTCAACTCGCGATGATGGCGAGTTTAGCCTCGACCTGCTGATTCCTTCAGTGCCTTCTGGACATCTCGACTTGCGACTTGCCCTCAATGATTTGCCAGGATTCGCAATGGATGAAACATCATCTTTCCAACGGGTTCGATTAGCAGTGGACAATTCACGTCCGACGATTGCGGCGATCTCCTTAGATGAAGTTGCATCAGGTTCAGACCTTTCAATTGGTGCATGTGGCAATCTTTTGGTCATGCTTGAAACAATAGATGACTATGGATTTGACCTCGATGAACCTGCAGTCTTGCATTACCGTGTTCGTGCAGGAGAAGCAGAAATTTCACGAGGAAGTGTACCTCTGCCTGACACAACACCATTTGGGGAGCAGTTCTTCTGGACAGGACACCTTGACCTCACCGACTCTGGTGCCACAACATTGCTTCCATCCTATATGGTCGATGTATGGGTTTCCGGTTCTGATTCAGCAGGTAATCCATTCAACACATTTGGTAATTCTATTGATGAGCCAATTGCTTCTTGGTCTCTCGCTTTGCTCGGGCCGAGCATTGACTTAGATGCTGCAACCAGTACTTTCTCATGGGACGATCCAAGTCCGATTGCACAACAAACTGTGGGACTTGACTTCGAAGTGCGTAACCTTGGTGGCAAAGGTGATGTTGCCTTTATCTTACAACGTGCAGTCGATGGAGGCTTCTGGGAAGACACTGCACGAGTTGACCTTGTAGCGTCTGCAGGTGCTGTTGTTACTGGAACACTCCCTACTGTCGCAAATGTCAAAGCAGGTGAAAATATTGACTTCCGTATTGTTGTCTTAGTGGATGAAGTGGAAATGGACCGTAAGACTCTCGACCCGTTACTGGTCAAGGAAGAAACTATTCGAGACGGTGAAGCTCTTGCTCTCCAGGCTCAAGAAGGAACCTTTAGCATTGTTCTCTACCTCATTGCACTGGTCTCACTCAGTCTTGCAATGTGGTTACTTGTCATGAATCGCAGGATTCGCTCGGGTGAGGTTGAGGGTGGTGTCGAAGACCAAACTGCAGAAGTAATTGAAGAATTGAATCATTCAAAGATGCTCCCTCAAATCGACCTGAACATACCACCTCCAAACGATTTGATTCTCCCCGCCCCTCAATCGGTTCCTGCACCAGTTGCAGCACCGGCTCCCTCGGGTACACGTGCTCCACCACCGATTCCTCCAACTGGCCTTCCTCAGGGATGGACTCAAGATCAATGGGACCACTTCGGATGGCAATACGTTGATGCAATGACAAAGTGAGTTGTTCCTATGACTGACGATAAGGCTGCGGCCGTTGATGGCATGGTCACAATGCAAGAGCGGATGGTTAATCTCATCAATCAATTGAGCATGCCTTTGATTGAAGTGAGCCTCGTCCTCAGCAAGCATATCGCTGGCCTTTCACGTTCCTTAGACGAACATATTAACGCAACAGAACAAACATTCCCTGAGTCCGTAACTCACCCCTGGGCCATTGATACACCAGAAGGAAGTGATGATTCATTTAGTTTCGACCTTGAAAAAATATTCAAAATTATTGATACCGACAGAATGGACATTCTTGCAACGCTTGTTCGAGTTACGCTCGTTGAAATCGATGCCTCATTAGCAGAAGGATTACTGGCACTGCGCCCTTGGGAGGCCCTTTCACGGACCCAACTGGCCAAGGCTAAAGGCCCTGGCCAATTGTTCTCACCACTTGAAATCCCAGAAGACTGGTGAGCAGTGGGTTTGAAAATAACCACCGCCACCGCACACCATGGAGAAGGGCGTTCGCATCTGTTTAGGAATTCTCGCAGTCCTTATTTCTCCTCTCCTTTCAGGGTGTATTGGTTCTGATGCCCTCGGTAATTTAGGACTGAACAGGGGGGTTCCTGGTGGACTTACGTTGGCCTGTCTTGACGATTCAACCTACACTTCGATGGTGGTCGAAATCGATTACCAAGCCGGCTATCAACCTGAAACTTCATCCACCGACCTGCTGAAAGAACGTCTCGAATCGGTTTGTGATAAACCACAAGGGATTGAATTTAAATTAACTGAAACGAATTTTGAGAACGAAGATATCTGGAGTGCAGATGATGTACGTAGCGCTGGTTGGGATGCGAAAAGCCATGACCCCAGAGATGATTCAACCCTTTACTGGCAAGTTATTTTCCCTGCCGGTGTCTATGATGACAGCAGTGTGCTTGGAGTGGCAGTCGATGCCTCGACCATTGCCCTCTTCAAAGATTCAATCGATGATGCAGAAAATTTCTTCCAACGACCTTCAGCAGAGAAAATAGAAAACAGTGTTCTTGTTCATGAATTTGGACATCTCCTCGGATTGGTCAACACGGTCTATACTTCGCCTGCAGACCATGAAGACAGTTCTCACCCAGGCCACTCAAACAACGAAGATTCAGTCATGTATTGGGCTATTGAATCCTCAAGTATCGCCAATTTCTTCGATAATGATTTGCCGACCGAATTTGATATCGACGATAAGCAAGATTTGCAAGGCTTAGCAGATGGTTCAATACCATGTACGAACCAATTGTGGAAACCTTAGTTCGAATGAGATGCTATCTTCTTGGTGGCTTCTCGCCATGCATCAAAGATTGAATAGAGCCACAATCCGACCCACAGTACGATGGTGAGTGCAAGAGGGATTTGGAGCATGGTCCAGTCGAATGCCTTTCGGTGTTGGCGATTGAAATGTTGACCAAGAAACAGAAACGGTACCGCTGCTAAGAGTGCTGTGATCAGTGGGCGTAAAGTTCCCCATGCACCGACTCCAAAGGTGATTTCTTTCCAAATTTCACGAAATAAACGGACGGGGCGCCAATAGAGAACTCCCTTGTCGTCTTCTTCTTCTGGGAGAAGGAGCGTCAATTCTGAATGTTCTTCCATGCTCCCCACTGAACCTTCGTGTCGGTTCTTCTTAGTCAAGATAACGGGTCTTCACAGGACGCGAGCATCAAAAACCCCCACGATAAGGCAATGACATGGCTCGGATATTGGTGACGGGATTTGAGCCGTTTGGCGCTCATCAGCGGAATATCTCCAGTGAACTGGTCGAACAGTTGCCATCAACTCTACGATTGAATGACCCGTGGTCAGATGTCAGACAGCATACGGAAGCACCTCTTGACGTTTTGATTGAAACACGGGTACTCTCCGTTGATGAAACGGGCTCGACAGAAATTTCATCTGCCCTTGAACAAGGTGAGCATTGGGATGCAATTCTCCATCTTGGATTGTGTGAATCGTGTCAAATCCCACGCATTGAAACGCTGGCTCAAGATCGAATCGAGATGCGGATTCCTGATAATAATGGCCGTCAACTACGTGACCAAACCATCACAGGAAAAGGTGACCTCGGAATCACAACACCAGCACAATCGTGGATGTCTCTGGGCTGGCCAATCGAATGTGAACTTTCTAAAGATGCAGGGGCATTTCTGTGCAACGAAACTTTGTATCGAACTCTTTCTGCAATTAAAATGACCACAAATGAGGATAGAAGTCAGATACCTTGTCTGTTTCTTCATCTTCCTCCGGATGAAAATTGCTCAATTACATCTGGGCTTGAACTGGTCCAAGAACTGCTTCAACGAATGATGTATCGCCCAGTGCTTTCTGTTGTTGCAGCGTTAATCTCTGACAATGACCAGTATCTTGTTGCTCGTCGTTCATCGACCGAAAAGCACCCTGGGAAATGGGAGTTCCCTGGAGGTAAAGTTGAACTGAATGAATCGTTTATTCAGGCCATTGAGCGTGAAATTATGGAAGAATTTAGTTGGCATGTGAAAGGAGAATTGCCAATTGGAGTCTGGTATCATTCACTGAAAGAAGTTGACATCGCTTTACATGTGCTGCCTACGACTTTTGAAGGTCAGTCGCCTTCTTTCGACAACCAAGAGTTGTGGACTGCACACGATGCAGTCGCTTGGAGGTCACTGATAGACACCACTGCACTTGATTGGCTTGGTAACGATGCGGCAGTAGTCGAATGGATGAGAGATACAGGTTACTTGCCTAAAGCCAAGTAGCTGCTTCACCATCGACGCCCATTGCATTGTCATCTTTGATTTTACGTGGGGCAATATCTCGCCCCTTATGCCATGTTGCTGCTTCGAGCCAATCGGCGAGATGTTCTCCTTCTAAGGTAATGGTAATGACTCCGCCAAGGGGGTTTTCATTTGGCAAGGGAAAGGCTACTTTTCCAGCAATTGCCGCCTGTCGTAGCAAGTCGAATTGGGTTTTTTGTCCATCGAAGTGAACGGTCATGGCATCCAAGGCTGTATCGAGTATTCGATAGTCATGGAGTAACTTGAGGTAGGTCTCAAGTGACACTTGTTCAGCACTCCATGTCTCATTGCTTGCCTTTCCGAGTTCTGGTTCTTCAGATGTGTTCTCTCGTGGAAATTCAGGGAATAGAGCTAACACTGCCTGCAGCACCTTTTCAGGAGAGTCGGCACCACTCAATTTCGTTTCAATGAGTATACGCAAGTTTTCATTGACGCCGTTGAGTCGCAGCATTGGCTCTTGCATGAACTCGCCAACCAGCGCTTGCACATGAACATGCCTTTCATCGGGAAAAAAGGCGAAGAGGTGAAAGTCAAAGTCATGTTGGCAAGGGTATGAGTGATGCGCAACCTTTGATGGCATCAGTCATTCCAGTACTGAATGAATCAATGCATATTGGGGCGTGCTTGGATTCACTGATCGCTCAATCATTACCTGCAGACCAGCATATGGTGTTGGTACTTGACGGCGGTTCAACAGATTCGACACGGGATGAAGTCAGCAAAGCCATACAACGCAGCAAAAACGCTAATGGACCTCTGATTGAGTTACATTCAAACCCTAAAAAGTACGTTGGTGATGCACGCAACCTTGCTCTAACACTGCTTCCAGATTCGATTCAATTCACCGTTGAAATGATTGGTCATTCAACTGTCGAACCGGACCATCTCGAAATACGCCGACAAGAATGGACTCGCATTGAATCAACAACAACTGTTCCTTTGGCTGCTGTTGGCATCCGTGTAAAACCGCGAATTGGTGAACACGGTATCATTGAATCATGGATTGAAGGGACACTCGCATCCCCTCTTGGCAGTGGCAGTGGACAGTTCGATACCTTCACAGTTTCAGGTCCAACACATACTCCTGCTTTCGCAATGCATTCACGTCAAGCCTTAGAACAAGTGAATGGGTGGGATACATCCTACATTACCAGTCAAGACAGTGACCTTTCAATGAGGCTGCTTGAAGCCGGTTTTTCCATTCATCGTACACCAGCAACAAGCGTACAGATGGTAAAACGCTCTGGATTGTTGAAATGGTGGAAGATGGGGCATCGGTATGGTTTTTGGCGAATGAAGATTTTACGGAAACATCCGAAGCGAGTGAGTATGCGAGAATTTTTACCTTGGTTTGGATTCTTGGCAACGCTTCTTCTTTGCTTTTTACAAACTGAATTGGCTTTGGTTCTCCCAGGACTTTATTTGGGCGTACTTGTGATTGAAGGGCTCCGTAGCAGTATCACTTCAAAGCGATTTTCAAACCTCTTGGGAGTTCCATTGTGTTTGTTTATGCTTCATTCGAGTTTCTCTGTTGGATTACTCGACGGTCTTCTTCGCAAAGGCCGAGCACCCAGTGACCGTTGATGCAAAGGCCATACATTCGATGGCAACATACTTGAGTGGGCGATTGAAGCGTGGGATGAGTACAATGGCATCTGAGCGAACTGCAACAGCCCGTGGGATTGCGGTTTTGCCATTGCTTTTGATGGGAGTGACTCACTTTACAGTGACGCCACTCAAGGAAATGTTTGAAGTTGAACCGAACCTCATGTACGGTTGGTACGGAATCAGTATCATCATCGGGGTCGTTTTATTTCGCAAAACTCGAACGGTTCGTGACTATGAATTCCATCGCTCAAAAACGATGAAGTCAATGAAGAAGGTCTACGAGGCTGAAGAAGCTGGAGTTTGGCAAACTGATGTACAACTTGACAGTAACCTGAGTGCTGAGGGTGAAAGGGTTCTGCAACAAGATGTTTCCAGTATCGCTCTGGAATCACCAGAACTTGAACTGGGTGAAGATGAACGAGTCGAAGTTGACCTTTTACTTGAATCTGAACGAATTCGCAAGGCAAATCGAAGAATGTCTGGAAATGAAAGTTTCGATGATGAATCAGTCAATTCGACCATTGGCGCTACTCGCAAAAATTCCCCTATGGATTCATTCCTTGATCTGGTTGGGCGAATGTTTGGTCGAGGCGATGCTGTTCAATTACGTGAGGAAAGGAGACAGCAAGCATTGCGTGCTGCGGCATCTGCGGCACCAGTCACTGCCCAACGCCCAGTTGCTCCAATTCGAACCATTACGGCTGAGGATACAGCCGAACTCACCATAACTTCAGTGTCAGATGACGGAGGAATAGATTCAGTCATGTCCGAAGTCGGCAATACTCTCCCCGTTGCAGTTCAGGCTCAAAATGAGAAGGTGTACGGTTGGGATTCCAATACACCGGAAGAACAATCATCTGAAAGTATCGAATCGATGGCAATGATGTCAGTTCCACAATACGAAACTTCTCAACCAACTAAAGTCATCGAATCTCCAAAAGGAGTCATGTGTCGAGGCTGTAATGCCTCGATTCCACGGGCTGAACCGTTTTGTTTACAATGTGGTCTGGACGCTTGAAATCGGCCTTATCATGCGAGATGTTGAAAGAGGTCCTTGATGCCCCTCGTTTTGTTGGGTGAGTGCTATGTCGGAAAAGCGAGATTATTACGAAGTCCTCGGAGTGGCAAAAGATGCCTCTTCATCCGACCTCAAGAATGCGTTTCGCAGTCTTGCACGAAAGTACCACCCAGACCGTAGTCAGGAAGATGACGCCGAAAACAAGTTCAAGGAAATCCAGGAAGCATATGCTGTCCTTTCCGATGCTGAAAAGCGTGCCCAATTCGACCGATTCGGTCACAGCGGCCCTGGCGGTTCACCCTTTGGCGGATTCAGCAGTGGCGGATTTAACATCAATATGGAAGATATTCTCGGAGGAGATTTCTTCTCGAATATCTTCGGTGGCGGTGGCGGTGGCGGCGGTCGTCGTTCACGACGCCGTGGCAGTGACATCCGCATGTTCCATACCGTTGACTTGAAACAAATCTACGAAGGAAGTTCAGAAGAGGTCGAAGTCGAACTTCCCGTCAATTGTTCTCAATGTGCGGGGACTGGAGCCAAAGACGGTAATATTTCAGACTGTAGCGATTGCAGCGGTCAAGGACGGGTACGGATGCGTCAACAAGTTGGACCTTTTGTTCAAGACGTCGTACGAGACTGTCCACGATGTGAAGGCTCTGGCCATCAAATCGATGAGAATTGTAGTCCTTGCCGAGGAAATGGAAAAGAGATCAAATCCACAACTCTGCGTTTCAACATCCCAGCAGGTGCTGAAGCAGGAACTCGATTGCGTATGCGTGGTAAAGGAGAGCCTGCACCACAAGGCAAAGGCGAAGACGGTGATTTATTCATCGAGATCGATATTGAGGAGCACCTCTGGTTTGAACGTTCAAGTGCAGACCTCATTATGTCCCTTCCACTTGGTTATTCTGACTTAGTGTTGGGTACAACCTTGAACTTAGAGCATATTGATGGAAAACAATTGACCATCAAGGTCCCACCGTATTCTAATTCTGGCGATACCGTTGAAATTAAGAAGCGAGGTTTGCCACGTAACCGAGGAAGTGGTCGTGGTGATGTCATCGTTCTTTTGAAATTACACATGCCGAAAAAGATTGATAAAAAATCAAAGAAGGCACTTGAAGTATTGAAGTCAGCACTCGGGCCAAAAGATCTGGTTCAACGTATTAAAGAAGATGCAAAAGACCGTCGTGCTTGAGTCTTGAAGTGTACTTCGGCTCAAAGGCTACTTGGTCCGCCGGGTGTAATCTCCGGCAATTGTCGCAATTCTCCATAGAGTGCTGGGCCAGTCACAAAGGTTCCAACAATTCCAAGTTCTCCATTTGTATTATGGGCTAAGGCAATCCAAGGTCGTCCTTCATCATCGAGTTCAACATCAATGAAATCTCCAAATCCGCCACAGCGTACATTGCCACAATCATCGGTAATGTCAAGAGGGTCATTTGGTGAATTAACAGCCACCGTTGTAATCAATGGGTTTTCTGCAAAAGCATCGGTCATGACCGACATGTACCCACTCCATCCACCAAGGTCATCCCCTTCGCCGATGTATCCGACAACAACCCTTCCTTCTTCACCAGCAAAAATGGTCGGGAATCCAGTTTCATTGACACCAGGAGGTGCAACCATCATTGGTTCTGACCAAGTGTCGCCTTGGTCGCGTGAGTAGGCCATCCAAGGCATGTCATCAATACTGATCCATGAAGCGAAGAGGTTGCCCGCTTCATCAGCTGCAACGGCTACTTCGTGGCTGTGCCATCCTTCTTGCATTGGCACAGTGGTTGTGATTGTATGTTCTGTCCAAATTGTACCGCCGTCTAAACTTCGGTAGACTGCAGGTCCGTCGCACGATGGATTTCCTCGGTATATGGCCCCATCATTGGAGCCAGCAAGATGACCGTGCAAACCAGAGCACTGAGGGGTGCCTAATGGGTATCCTGGCAGTTGTAGATCCCATGAAAGGCCACCGTTCAGAGAACGTGAGCATTGTGGACCTGCTGCAGAATTTCCGGTATTGATACAGAAGACAAAGATAGTGTCATAATTTCCCTGTCCATCAACATCTGGCATTGAAGCAATGGATTGGTGGTCTTGTGG
>CAJJCQ010000048.1 GCA_905182725.1 uncultured Candidatus Poseidoniales archaeon | reverse complement strand
AGTTCTTTTGGAACAACAACATTGAGTTGTTTAGAACGGTCGAATCGAATAAACATCACTTCCTTACCATTTGCTCGGCCTTTAACACCTGCTTCAATATCCGAAAGTCCAATCACTTGGGAAGGGGATACTTGCTTCTCAAGAAGATAATCCATGACCGAGAGGGCATAGGGGTGTGATGAACGGGCTTCAAGACCACCTGCGAGTTTCAATGCCGATGAGAGTTGACGCCCATTGGCCATAATGACCTCACCCAATCTCGGTTTTCCTGATGTTAATGTACCAGTTTTGTCGAGTAAAACGTGATTGACCTTTGAAAGGCGTTCAATGACATCTCCCCCTCGGGCTATGGCTCCAAAATGAGCGGAACGTGAAAGGGCTGCTGCGTGAGGGACAGGGGTTGCGAGTAACAAAGCACACGGGCATGCAACAACCCAAATGAGTAAAATGACTTTCCAGTCATCTGGGAATAAGAAATACCAAATCGCGACAGCCCCGGTAAGAACAATTGGAACCCAAATGGCCGTAAAAAGTTCAATGCTGCTCTGTAAACGAGGAGGTTCTTCACGAAATGTATGGACGGCATCAATCAATTCAGACAAACGAGTATCTTCTCCAACGGCTGTGACTTCAATGATGACAGGTCCACGTGCTAAAACAAGACCTGCTTGTATTTCATCACCTACCGAAACTTCGACAGGCACCGACTCCCCAGTGAGTGGGGCTTTGTCCAATGAACCATGTCCATCGATAATTTTTCCATCAGCAGGAATTAATTCTCCACTTCGAATTTCAATTAAATCACCAATTTGAATTAATTCAATAGGGACGGTTTCATGTTCTGCATCGGGGTCTGGAAGAACACAGCCATCAGCGCCAAGAAGTGGTGCTGGCGAAGCCATTTGTAACGAAAACACAAGTACTTTTTCAAGTTCTTCCTTCTTGGGTTTGTTACCCGTAACTCTTCGTGCTGTTCGAGGAAGACGGTCAAGGCCACCTTGCATTGCTTTTCGAGCCTTGACAAGTGCATCGCCTTCAAGATGGGCGGTGAAAGCAACAAGAATTGCAACAACCAGTGCTTCTTCCCACATTCCGAGGACCGCCGCTCCTATGACGGCTAAACTGGTGAGCACTTGGAATCCAAGTTGACGGTTACGAATACTGGCAAAGGCTTCTTTGAACATCTGCGAACCCCCGATAACCAATCCAGGCACCGCAATCAGCCCTATGAAAAAAGAAGAGAAGCCGATGAGTTCTCCGATGATGACCAACACCAAGAGAGGTAGAGCAATACCACCGCCGATTAAACGCCACTGATCTGGACGAATACGATAGGATTCTGCGGGGACATACTTGACTGAAGAACCAATGATTTCAGTAAGATATGAATCACGGAGTTTGAACAACTCTTGCGGTACATCAGGAGCGAATTGGAGAAGAATTCGCTCATCGTCGGTGAATTCAACATCGATCACCCCCGGTTGCTGACGGAAAATTTTTCCGAGTTTTCTTTGATCGACACCGTTTCGATGAGCAACATGTGAACTTCGAACACCCACGAGTTCATTGAACCCAATATCCGGAGCATGCCCCAGTGAACGTAAAACTGAAGATGCTTGAGAGAGCGTTCCTTGCTCAAGGTCAATGGTTAATTTGGCAGTTCCTGCTGTCGCAGACACCGCTGTTTCGGTCACCTGAGGGAGCATTTTGAGCGCACGAGTGGCTTTGGTTGCACAATCTGGGCAATCCATTCCCAATAAAGGCCAACCAACTTCAAATTTCCCGGTGGCTTGGCGAATAATTGGAGTATCAAGAATCTCTGCATCGAGTACTTCTTGTGGGGCTTCAGATGTTTTTTTCGGTTTTTTTACACGAGGTTTGCGTGTGGCTTTTTCCGTTGCTTTGGGTGTTTCCAATACCTCGTCATCATCAAGCGAGAGAAAAACTTCCTCATCGTTGCCTGTTGACATGATGTCTCCTCAAGTCCCCCCCTCAAGAATACATCCCTGCAAACAGGGTATATTGAGGTAAATCGGAGCGAAAATTGATGACACCCCCACGACGAGCAGAGAGTATGGAGTGGCTACCGAAAGATTGGCATCCCAAGTTTGTCGCAGTCGATATTGACGGTACACTCACCGATGACAAAAAACAACTTAATACTCGTGCACTCGATGCTTTACGGGAACTTGAAGACGCAGGAATCCCAGTGATTCTAGCCACAGGAAATGTTCGTGCAATCACCTATGGGCTCTGGCGATTCCTCAAACTCACTGGACCGATTTGCTGTGAGAATGGAGGGGTGCTTTGGCACCCAACCTTCGGTGACCCAATTTTTCAAGCCGATGGGGCAGAAGCTAAACGCGCTGCTGAATGGCTCTCAACCGTCATGCCAGTCAATGCCAAAGGAATCGAATCAAATCAATGGAGAGAAAGTGAATGGTGTCTCGAACCAAATGAAGATTTAGAACTGATTCGTACGAAACTCTCTGAAAGTGAATGGTCGCACTTATCGGCACTTCGAACTGGATTTGCGATTCATTTGATGGAGCCTCATCTTTCGAAAGGGAGCGGGCTGGAGATTATTCTCGACCGCATGGGATGGTCAAAAGAAGATATGCTCTGTGTTGGAGATGCACCAAATGACCTTTCGATGTTCGAAACCGCCCATTGGTCCGTCGCAGTAAAGGGTGCCTTCGACTCTGTTTCTGATGCTGCAGATGTATGTTCACCTCATTTTCATGGGGATACGTTTGAGCCACTTGTTGAAGCAATTCTCAAAGCACAAAAAGATTCGAAACAATAGAAATCAAACATACTGGATCTTCAGTTGGATGAAGGAATGGTTTTTGATTCATTTGAGCGCAGTGGGCCATAATAGCAAAACGAATAATAATTACCAAGATTGAGATTATTAGTTTTTATTAAATAGTTAATATTGGTGGCCGAGCCATGCGAAGCAACAGTGTTCGAGCAATTTTTGTAAGTGCAATAATGATTTTATCCAGTTTGGCTGGGTGCCTTGGGAATGATGAGATTCAAACCATTGAAGAAGTCACTGACATCATGAATGATGGAAACAATTCGACTGATATTGGAATGCTGGGTTCCGTGATGGTTTCTACATACCACGTCGGAGAACTCGTGAAAGCAATTGCTGGCGAACATGTCGACATGGAATACATGAGCCTTGACAATATTCCAGTCCACGATTACGAACCATCGACATCAGATCTAATACGACTTCAAAACGCTGATGTGTTCTTTTACCACGGTTTAGGGCTCGAACCCTGGGTCGATGCAACGCTCGAATCCCTCGGTAGTGCTGCACCAACTTCAATCCAAGTCCACACAATGCATGATGGGGAAGAGACGCTTGATTACGAATCGTTGCTCGTATCAGATTTGTGCAAGACACTCTCCGTTGGACCATACGAAAATGTTGAACTTGCCGACGAAGAAGAACACGCAAACGATGCTGAAATTCACGCAGAATACACCGCATACGACATCACGTTCCCTCACGAAGAAGGCGAAGACCATGATGATGAAGACGGTCACGATGAAAACAATGAAACTGAAGTTCACGACGAACATGCAGATGAGGAAGATGGCCACGAAGGGCATGCTCACATTGAAGCCGAAGAGACCATTTCCAACCCTACCGGATGTCCTGCTGACACAATGATCTCCATCTTCCACCTTGAAGAAGGCGAATACGTCATCGAATTTGATGCGGACCACCCTGAAGATTTCACTATGGTTGTTCTCAAAATGCTCGGCGGTCACGCCCATCACGACCACGGTGACGAACATGATGACCATGGAGAAGAGGTGCACGGCGTTTGCCACGACATGAGCGACCATTCCAACAACGACATCGACAACCAAGCCGATTGCGAAGCTGCTGGCCACACCTGGATGGAAGAAGATGCACATGATGACCATGAAGGCGACTACTGCCACGATACATCATCGCACCAAAACACAAACCACACGACTGAGGAAGACTGTGAAGCTGCTGGCCACATGTGGATGGAAGATGATCATGACGACCACGCAGACCACGATGACCACCAAGGTCCTCTTACTCCTGAAGAAGCGCTCGAACAATTCGATATGAACAACGACAGCCACCTCTCTTGGGATGAATTCTGGAACTCTTGGGAAGATGACCACGAGGACCACGGCGAGGACCACGGCGAACATGATGAAGAGCACCACAACGTCGTTGTGCTGTACCCTGACAACAGCATGGAAATGTACGAAGCAGAGCACGATGCACTTCCTGAACAGGCAACAGGATGGAATTTGACAACTGCAGCGC
>CAJJCQ010000047.1 GCA_905182725.1 uncultured Candidatus Poseidoniales archaeon | reverse complement strand
CATTTCCGGTCGACTCTGCTGTGATGACCAGTGAAAGACCTTCTTGGTCTGCCAGTCGAATCGAATCGCCAGGTAAAAGAGGAATTGGCATCAAGCCCGTTTCTCTTGAAATCGTGATCTCTCCCAGGATATCTTCCGACTCTGGTTGTGTGGCATTCACTTCTACTGGGCTATTTTCAGGGCGCTCATCACCACTTGAGGGGTCGGCTCCAGTTTCTTCCCATACCATTCGAATGGTTCGATTCTCCCATTCTGATTGGACCACTTGGTAATCCCATGATTCGTTATGGTTTGCTCCAACGCCTTGTCCATCGAAGAAGTTACCACCGTTGACTCCAGTGAGATTGAACCAAGTTTCCTGGTGTATGACGTTGACTAAGAAGACCACTTGTGTGGCATTGGCTTGATTTCCAGTTTCTTCAATTCCTCGAACAATTCCAAAGGTACCTTGAGCATCACCAGTGATGACACCATCAAGATGTAAGTCATCTTTCAGTGTAATTCCATCCTCGGTTAACCAATGCAAATCATGTATTGTTCCGTTGATAAGAATACTCGAGTTCTCATCTTCTTCATTGACTCCAAAGGTGCCTTGTCCAATGAATTCTGATTTTTGGTCGGTGCGCACACCGTCTTCCCATCGGTCAAGAACAGTCAATCCATCCAAGGAGACATCCATGCGCAACCCTTCCTCGCTGAGGACCATATCTGCAAGTGCCTCAAATTGTGTGTGTTGTAGTCTTCGCACTCCATTTTCATCCCAAGTTTCCAAGAAAAATACGCTGACTTCACCCGTTACATTGAGACCTTCATCTCCTTCGTCATTTTCATCATTGATGAGCAAGTCCCCAGTTGCTTCAATTCGCAGTCGTTCAGACAGGTCACCATCGATCATCGAACGGTTGAACCAGCCTTCTGATACATTGGCGGTCACTTCACTTCGCGACGCCCCATCGAGCGTAACTAAATGGAGAATGCCGCTGCCTCGGGCATCAAAGACTTGGGAGGTGAGTACACCTGATTGAATCGTCTCATTCTTCCAAATCGAGTCAAGAGATAAAGTGAGATTTGTTGAACTGTCCTCAGTATTTTCAAGAGTGGTGAGGTTACCGTTTCCAAGTTCCCATGAATTGAGTACTGTTCCATGTCGCATTTGCCAACCTTGCCCGTCGAAATCTAAAGAGAACCCTTGTTCACCTTCCTCAGTCATGTAGGTTTGGTCAAGGTCCCATGTGGTTTTCAGCAGGACTTCATGATCCGCCATTGGTTGATTCCAAGTCCCGACCGTGAATGAACGAGTGGTTTGGACAGGCTCTACGAGTGTTGTACCATCCCAAGCATTGATGGTGACAAGAATCGAAAGTTCATCACCCCACTGAAGAGTCGTGTTGAGTTCAGCATGAGCAACACGATGGTCGTCGACTGAACTCCAAGAGATGAATACATCATTGGCCAGAAGGGTGCTATTACGTTGATGAGTGACATCAATATCGATTTCATACGAACCATTGTCAGCAAAGGTGATGAGATATGCATGTTGATTGAGGCCATTCTCTCCTTCAAGCCAAGCAGCGTTGATGGTTGGTTGTGCCGGTTGTCCATCTGCTGTTGCGATGAAGACCAGTGGAAGGACCATCATCAAGAGAAGGGCAAATGCAACAACCGGTTTCCGCATGCTCATGGAAAGAGGTAGAGTCTGCTCCTCTTCAATACTTGTGGTATGATGTGTATTGGGAAAGGTTTGGAGGGCTTTTTTCACAGGTCCAATACATATCCGAAAAGAAGAGGCGCTACGATGGTCGCATCACTTTCAATGACGAATTTAGGCGTTTCAACAGCAAGTTTTCCCCAAGTAATTTTCTCGTTTGGAGGTGCACCCGAGTATCCTCCATAGGAGGGTGATGATTCACTGATTTGGCAATACCAAGACCAGAGAGGTACTTTTCTCTCCAAATCTTGATGCAAAAGAGGTACAACACATATTGGGAAATCTCCAGCAATGCCGCCACCTATTTGTAAAAAGGCCAAAGGTTCGGTTCTCGATTCGTACCATTGCACCAACTGAATCATGTATTCAATTCCGTTCTTGAGTGTGGTCGAACGAATTTCACCTTCAATACAGTGTGCCGCAAAAATATTGCCAAGGGTCGAATCCTCCCATCCCGGAACATACAATGGTAGATTTGTTTGTGCAGCAGCAAGCAACCATGAATCATCGGGGTTTGCTTCAAAGGTCGGTTCCAATACGCCACTCATCAATAATTGATAGAAGAATTCGTGAGGTAATTTCGAGATGTTCGACTCGTCAGCCTCTTTCCAACAGGACACGATATGATGTTCGATTTTACGGAATGCTTCCTCTTCCGGAATACAAATGTCAGTCACTCGGTTGAGGTTTTGCCGAAGTAATTCCGCATCATCTTCAGCAGATAAATTACGCCAATTTTCGATTGAAACATAGGAGTTATGAGCAACGAGATTGAACAGGTCTTCTTCTAAATTCGCACCAGTGCAAGAGATCCCCGCAATATGGCCAGCGCGAATCATCGGTGCTAAACTCCGACCAAGTTCTGCAGTACTCATAGCTCCAGCAAGTGTAAGGAAGATTTTACCTCCATCTGCTAAAAACTGAGTCAATGAATGTGCTGCTCTTGCGAGTTCACCTGCATTGAAATGACGATAATGTTGGTCTACAAATTCCCGCACTGACATTTCATTCCCCCTCGTGTAAGAAGCGAGGGAGGTGTTGTCTTCGCTTGAGTGACAGTGACGGTATGTGCTCGATCAATTGTTGATGAATATCATCCGCTAAGGCATTTGGATCTGAACTCCCACAGGTAAAACAATCCAAAGCGAGCCACCCTTTTTCAGAATAGCAATGGGCGGAAACGTGACTTTCATCGAGTAAGACGACTGCTGCAAAACCTACTGGTGAATGTGAGCCATCAAATTGTTCTACATGTGAATGAACATTCCGAGCATTGCTACGCTCTACTGCTTGTTCAAGGACTTCAAGTATCCACTCTCCATCGTTCACTTTTGGCGAAATATACCCTGTATAATCGAGGAATACATGGGCTCCATGGGCTTGAAAGTTTGTCATGACACTCACCTGTTATTTTGCTTCGGCTTCTAAAGAGTATATTTGAAGTTTGTCTTTCCTCAATTCATTTGCTGCCTGAAAAAATCCGTTTCCTTTGGTTTCCTGTTCTTGCCGAGTACTTGTCCATGTGGGCTCCAGAACCCCTCCTTTCGGGCCTTGAGGTGAGCAGCAATGATTTTTGTTGCCAGCATTGCAGCCGTGAATTGGGTGAGTGGTGTATCTTCTTGGGCCACTATCTCGTTGACATCAGCACTGATCACCGTGGCTTTTGGGGCGGCAAAGACGGCTTCAATTGTTTCAATGACTTGCCAAAAGGACAGGCCGCCAGGTACTGGGGTGCCTGTAGCAGGAACGAGACTTCCATCGAGTCCGTCGATGTCAAGAGTCAAATGAATCGGGCCAGAGAGCGTTTGGAGCGTCTCGAGCCATTGATTCCATGCTTCTTCCCCGTGCGTTGGGGATTGCGTGTCTCGAGCGAAAAAAGTGGTAATGCGCTCATCGCTATGAATCAATTCAGATTCTTGTTTCGAATAGGCCCGGATTCCAACCTGAAGTAAGCGTCCAATTCCTAAATCGAGACTTCGACCTGCAGCACATGCATGCGAATATGCTTCACCGTTGAGCTCTTCACGAAGGTCAGCATGTGCATCGATTTGAACAACAGTGAGGCGTTTCAGGTCACCATCTACAAGCGGGTGGTGTTGAGCAGCAAGGACTAACGGTGGTAATATCCCGTGTTCACCACCCAATGCGAGTGGGAAACAATCACCGGAATACCATGGTTGTAAATAACCACGAATGTTATCTAATTGTTCACCGAGATTCTTTCCTTCACCGTCCCATTCGGGGGCGGTATAGATCTTGGCTCCGGCTGGTAGGTCTTGTCCCAGTGCTTCATCAAACAATTCAACTTGCCCACTTGCGATAACGCAAGCAGCAGGGCCTTGTGCTGTACCTTGGCCATAAGATGTTGTGAGTTCATAGGGTAATTGTAACACTACGATATCTACATTTTCACCCTGTTCGGGTAAACCGAGGAAATTGCCCTCAACATAGTCTTCGCTCACAACCTTGCCCTTGCACAGGTGTTCTTGAGGCTGTTGTTTGATGTTGTTTAAGGTGAGTCGCTTGTTGGGCTGTCTGTCGGGGGGCATCTACCGCCCCCACATTTCGAGGCTTGGAGGACTAAAAATGACTGATTTTTCTTCTTTTCATGAAATATCATCGATGGGTCTATATGGGTCGGAGGACAATATAATATATTGTCTGCGAAGTAATTTAGCGGCCAGCGGAGGGAATAAAAAATGACAATGACATTATCAGAACTTACTCGAGCAATTCAACAACACATCGATTTGGAGATGGATGAAGAAGTCGCACAAGGAATGGCGGAACACGCTCTTGGGTTCTTTGGATTCTACAATCGAATCATCGACAACGCTTTGGAACCAACTGACCGTAACTTGTTCTACATGTTCCAAGATTATGATCTCCTTACGACAGAATCTGAAGAAACGACTCTTTGGGATGGCCGTGAATGGAGGATTCACTATTGGAAATTCAAACCCGACCTACGAGAACGGGTCGAATCATACATGCAAAGAAACCGTGACCCTGAAGACATCGATCCTTTTGCTGACATCTATGGTGGTAAAACCAATATTAATTCAATTTGGACACGAGAATCTGAAAGGGTTACCAATCCAAATGCGTTTACCTCGGATTGGTAAATCATTGGTTAAGTTCTTGAACGACCACCGTGACCGAAGTCCATGCGCGTTTGGGCTCTTTGTGTTCTTCTCTTAGCCAGTGCGTCTGTGCCAATGCTCACATCGGCACAACAACCTGACATTATACAGGAACATTGGTATCATACGTATACGACACTCACAGCCGATGTGAATGCTTGGGCTGACGACCACCCTGACATTGTTGACTTGACGATCGCAGGTCAAACAGAACTCGGAAAGAATCTCTGGGTCGTACGAATCTCTGATTGGAGTAACGATACAAAGGCCGATGGAACAGATAAGGAAATCGTCTACATTGATGGAGGTCATCACGGGAACGAACATCTCGGCACTGAATTGGCATTCCTTACCGCTGAATTCTATATTGAAGGATGGGCTGCTGGAGACCAAGAAGCCATTGATGTGCTCACCAATACTGAACTTCATATTCTTATCATGCTCAATGCTGACGGGAATGATTTGGACACTCGGTGGAACATTAACCAAGTCGATTTAAATCGGAATTATGATCATCATTGGAACGAACAAGATGAGACACAACCAGGTTCAGGCCCGTTCAGTGAAGCAGAAACAGCAGCTAATTCCAATTACATGAATACCGTTGTTCCCAATGCTGACTTGTATGTTACAATGCATACTGGTGTTTGGATTATGTTGCATCCATGGGGCTACATTCCAGATCAGCCTATCGATTGGGAAATGTTCCATTTTATTCGTGATGATGTTCATGCCAATATCTCGGACATTCCGATCCGAAATGCTAACGAGGGTTTGTATCCTAATTCGGGGACTTCTCGAGACTATGGGTACGGAATCATGGGATATCCGACATTCACCTTTGAAACCGATGACGAGCAATGGTTGCTTGGAACTGTAGAGGCACTCTCTGACCGCTTGGGTGAAGAACTCGAGGTTATGCGTTATCTTATTGACAACGTATGGAGTTGGAGAGCACGTTTGGAAATTCAGTCGATTGTTCTTGAGGATGATGAATTGACATTAGATATCAATAATCTTGGTCGTGCAACCACAGCGAATGCGACACTGCAGTACATTGATTCATCTGGTGGCCTCGTTTGGAACTCATCGAACTTTTCGGTAAATGCTACGAATTCTGCACAGGTCTCTTTCGATACCACTTCACTTTCAATGACGACAGATGGTACTTGGGAGTTGCGTTATCAAGTACGAATCGTAGAATCTGCCCGTTGGGTTTCTGAACCAATTGAGGCGGACGTGGTGGCTGTTGTCGAAGATGATGAGTCGAGTTTCCTGATTGGTTATGGATTGTTTAATCCTGTGACTATTATCGCTGGCTTTGTGGCTGTTGCTGCTGTGGTTCAAAGCGAAAAAGAAGAAGAAAACTGATGAATCGCATCACTTCTCTTTGCTGGAATCGGGTCGCGAGGTTTCAAGTGCTTCAAGCAGTACGCAAGCATAGGTGAACTCATGAAAGTAAGCGTAAGCCCCGGCCACAACATTAACGGAACTCTAATTCTACCCCTTTTCGAAGGTTCTGAAGCACTGCCTGAAGCTCATGAAACAGGCCTTCATACCGCATTGAAGGGCCAAATAAACCGTATTCTCCAAGATGGAGACTTCAAAGGAAAGATGAAATCTACAATGTCTATTCTCGGTGGCGAAGGTGGAAAAGCAATGTTAGTCGGCCTCGGCAAAGAAGACGATGCTGATGTCCACTCTTACCGCAAAGCAGGTGCAGCAGTCGTTGCAAGCCGAAAGAAAGTTCATGGCACAGATTTGACCGTTGTGTTCAACGGTACTTCCATCGAAGCCATGGGTGCTTTTACTGAAGGTATGCTCCTGCGTGATTATTCCTATGACCATTACAAACAACAAGAGGAAGATGACAAAGAAAGTGAACTCGATGTTCGAATCACTTGTGATGAAGGTCAAGAAGATGAACTTAATTCAGTCATCAAGATTCATGTTGGCGTTACCTCTGGAGTTCACCTTTCACGTGATCTCGGAAACTGCCCTCCAAACGACATGTTCCCTGAAGCATTTGCCGATCAAGCATGGGAATGGGCAAAGCAATACGATGATGTTGAAGTAACCATCATCAATTACGACCAAGCAGTCAAAGCCGGAATGGGCGGACTGGTTGCAGTCGGTATGGGTTCAGCACGTAAACCATGCATGGTTATCTTTGAACTGAATGGTAAAAAGACCGGGCGATGTCCTCTCCTTGTCGGTAAGGGAATTACTTTCGACACCGGTGGTATTTCACTCAAACCAGGCGCAAACATGGACGAAATGAAGTATGATATGGGTGGCTCTGCTACCGTTTTCGGAACCATGCAAGCTCTTGCATCAACTGGACACAAAGGAAAGGTCGTTGCCATTACATGCATGGCTGAGAACATGCCTTCATCCAATGCTCAACGCCCAGGTGACGTGATCACAACGCTCTCTGGAAAAACTATTGAAATCCTCAACACCGATGCTGAAGGACGTCTCGTTCTCTCTGATGGATTGTGGAAGGCTGGTGAATTCGACCCTGAATACATCATCGACTTCGCAACATTGACTGGTGCATGCGTCGTTGCTCTTGGCCACGAAGCAACCGGCCTTTGGTCCAACGATGATGACTTCCGAACTCGGATTCATGAAGCAGGAAACGCCGTTGATGAACTCGCTTGGCCTATGCCACTGCTTCCCGCCTTTGAGAAGGAAATGACCAACTCCAAGATTGCAGATACTCGCAACCTTGGTGCAGGTCGTTATGGTGGAGCAAATACTGCTGCTGCCTTCCTCAAGCAATTCGTTCCAAACCGTAACTACGAGAAAGACGGTGAACAAATCACTTGGGCACACATGGATATCGCAGGAACATACTGGGGTGCAAAGACCAACTCAATGGTTGGAAACGGTGCTACAGGAATTCATGTTCGAACCATGTACCATCTCATCACCAACGGATGAAGCGACTTTCTGAGGCCGTAACTCATGCATCGCCGTGCATCACTTCCAGCACGGATCAATGTTTTAGGTGAACATACGGATTATGCCGGTGGTCTCGCACTGCCTTTTGCAACACACCTTCGTTTAACATTGAACGCTTTCTCACAAGAAGAAGGGTACGATGGTGATGCTACGGTCATTGAATTATGGCGTGCAGCGGGTGGATGGCCAGCGCGTTTGTCTGTTGAGAGTCAAATCCCTATGGGTGTAGGAATGTCCTCGTCTGCTGCCTTATGCTTGGCAGTTGTGTTGTGCGTAAACGGTTCAATGAAGCCTTCAGAGGCATGTTTGGAAGCGCAAAGAATTGAGCATCAAGTTCTCAAAACACCGTGTGGCCTTTTGGACCAAATGGCGATGATGTTTGCGAAAGAAGGATGTGCGACGCTGATTGATTTTTCAAATCTTTCAACTCAATCTGTTCTTTTACCTTCGGAGTGGATCTTCAAACTGGTTGACTCCGGAATCCATCGGAAACTAAGTGAAACCTCATACCGAGATTCCATCGATGGTTCCACTCAAATCGCTCATGTCGAAACTGAAAATCAACGGGTGAAGTCGGCACTTGGAGCATCGGCTCAAGAACTTGGGTCACTCCTCAATCAATCACATGCTTCGCTGCAAAAACTTGGCGTGAGTCTCACGCAAATTGATGAACAGGTCTCAGAACTGCAACAAACAACCGGTGTATTCGGTGCTCGTATGATGGGTGGCGGGTATGGTGGCATGATTTTGGTCTTGGTGGAGAGTTCCGAAATCCTACCCGACGCTCCATGTTTTCACCCTTCACAGGGTGGCTTTGTTGAGGAATTCTTCGAGTGAAGCAAGTCGTTCGGGCGTTCCCATATCCCAAAATTTGGTATTGTCGAGGTGCGTTACTGCCTTTCCAGAAAGAGCGGGATAGACGGTCTCTTCCCAACTCCATTTTCCTTCTTTACCGTACTCAAGTAAAGTCGATTTTTCGACAACACTGGTTCCAGCTTCGTAGCCATTCAGTGTTTGTGATGATTTTGTATGTTTATCATATTCAATTAATTGTCCATCTTTATGCCGGAGGTTCATCGAAGAATGTGCCTCAGTAATGGTCATGGTTAATGGCGAATTCATCGATTGATGAAGTGTCAACAAAGGAGAGTATTCAACTGGATGTAAATCGTCACCCCATACGAGAATGAAACGCTCTTCGAGTAACTCCCGTGCATTCCATAGGGCACCTCCGGTTCCGAGTGGCTCAGGTTCTTGATGAAATGTCAGAGCCATCCCTGGATGAGTGATTCCTTCAAACTGTTCTCCAAGATGACCTGTGAGGATCAGTGCATGCATACATCCTTGCCGTTGAGCCCAATCAAGAATATGATGAAGCATTGGTTTACCGGAGACTTCAATGAGGGATTTAGGGGTTTTTTCGGTTATTTTTCCTAAGCGGGTACCGAGGCCACCTGCCATGATGACGATTTGGGGTGCTGAATGCGCTTTGACAATCGCAGCGTATTCTTCTCCACTTGCCTTTAGAGTTCTTTCTTTGCTTTCAAAATCAACATGATAGAGTCCGAATCGTTGGTCATATCCTTCTGCCCATTCGAAATTATCCATTAAACTCCAATGATAAAATCCACGCACATCAATACCGTCGGCAATGGCTTCAGCAGTGATCAACAGATGTCTACGTATGTGCTCAGGTCGCATATCATCGTCATCATCCGCAACGCCGTTTTCAGTAACTAAAATTGGGATGTTGAGGTCTGCGACCATATCAAAGGCCCGTCGAAGTCCTTCTGCATACATCGGATATCGGAAATCAGTTCGTTGTTCCCAAGGGCGGATTAATGGATCAATTTCTACTTTTGTTGGCATGAATGGTGTTGTCAATAAGTGGGTGTAATAGTTGACACCAATGAAATCACTGCTGCCTTTGAGTCCTTCAATAGGTTTTGAGAAGAGGGCAGATGGCGGTTTAAACCGACCATTTTTAAGACCTTTCAGCCAACAACGATTGAACATTCCATCGAGAACTTTGGCTTGAATCCAATGAAGAGGATTCCACCGTCGATAGGGGTCGAAGAGATTGATGTTCTTGACCAATCCAATTTGACATTTATCTCCATTCTCCATCCTTTTCAGAGTGCGGTAGCATTGAGCATGGGCTCGCATCAAATTGAGTGCAACACATCGTGTTCTCTTGAAAGAACGGACGCCTGGCGGAAACTCACCAAGCACATATCCCATTGTAGCATAGACTGCCGGCTCATTGATTGTGCACCACCATTCAACCCGGTCACTGAGTCGTTCAAACATTTTTGAACAAAAAGTAATCCAATCAGCAATATTTTCTTCTTTTTCAAAACCACCACGTTCATCCCACCATATGGGTTGAGTGAAATGGTGTAAGGTCACCATTGGTTGAATTCCTTGAGCAAGTAATTCATCAACTAAATCCGAGTACCATTGTATTGCCTTTTGATCCCAGTGACCAGGAAGTGGTTCGACTCTTGACCATTCAATGGAGAATCGATAATGAGAGACTCCAAGGTTTTTGATGAGCGTTATATCTTCTGACCTTCGATTCCAGTGGTCGCAAGCCTCACCACTCAATTGTTTACTCTTTGAGCGTGGTTCAAATGCTGACCAATTGTTGGTATTCCCGCCTTCAATTTGATGAGATGCTGTAGCAACTCCCCACATGAAATCGTTCGGAAAAGCACTTCCATCCTTCAGTGAACTGTAATTTACAGTCTCCCATTGGCGGTGTTCTTCGGTCCACACACGCTTTCCAAGCATGAAACAGACATGAGGTTTTTTGTTCAACAATCCGCTTGTAAAGCGCACATTTTGAAGGTGCGGATAGCGGGAGTCGAACCCGCGACAAGAGGTTGGAAACCTCCTATGTTACCACTACACCATATCCGCATGATGTGATTATTTGTCCGAGAAGCCTCTCCTCTTTGAGTGAATCGGTCTTTCAATCACCAATTCAAGGCATAGGTGGTCGAGGTGGTGGAGGAGGTGGAACTCTTCCATTGATTCTCAATGCTTGTCGAAGGCGATCTGCTGGAGGTTCATTGGTTCGTTTCATGCGAGCAGCGATGACTTCACGAGCGTGTTCAACCCGTTCTTCTGCAAGCCGTGTCTTTGATGAATTTCCTCGTATGACGAGCATGCCCATCAAGAAGAAGAGCACAATTCCACCAAGCAAAGCCTGGATAATCGGCATTTCTATAAGGCCGCTTAATGCACTTGTTTCATCATTAACAGAATCACCCTCATCAACGATTCGAGTATCAAATACTCTCAAGTTGATTGATGCTGAATCCATGGCAATATCGACACCAGGTTCTTTGATGACAATATAGAGGTCGAAATTTCCAGCGGCTCTACCTTCTCCACTGAAGAATATAGTTTGAGTCAAGCCAGTTGTTTCGGTAAAGGACAGAACCTGGATTTGTTCTGAAGCGATAATCGAAGAGATTTGCTGCCATTCGACTCGAACCGTTATGTCGTTGAGTTCACTTACAACCGTACAACTGAAAGAGAAATAATCTTCTTCAGCCAAGTTGAGTTGGAT
>CAJJCQ010000046.1 GCA_905182725.1 uncultured Candidatus Poseidoniales archaeon | reverse complement strand
TAACGATGACACCACGTGCGCCGGATTCCATAATGTTCTGAGCTGCACTGGCTCCAGCACGGCGGTAATACCAACCACGCTCGAGAGCAGAAGCAATCTTTTCAGCCATAACTTGAGCATTCAAGGTAGCAGCCTTTCGATCAATTTCTTCAACCTTAAGTTTAGGGTTCTCAATATTGAATTCCTCGTTGAGGCGCTTTTGCAATTCGTTGATAATCTTACCCTTACGGCCAATGACCATACCTGGGCGTTCTGCGTGAACGGTAACTTCGGTTCCTTGAGGAGTTCGGCGAATAACCAAATCTCCAAATCCGGAGTTTTTGGTATTCTTCATCAAGAATTCCTTGACGAGAAGACGTTCGACGTTACGGTTTACGATTTTCCTGAGAGTACTTTGTTTTCCAGCCATAATCAATCACCTCAGAAGTCGTCCTCCAACTCATCCTCTTGGACAGTAAAGTCTTCGAGGAAAATTTCGAGATTCACTTGGTAGTGATTCGAAGGGGTAGCACGTCCACGAGCACGAGCGATGAATCCCTTACGGATTTGACCACGGTGTGCTGCGATGTGTGTAATTTGCATTTCTTCAGGATCCACATCTTCGTATTGATGTCGAGCGTTTTCCATTGCGCTTTGAATCAACTTAATGATTGCACGGGAACCCTTGACAGGATAACGACCAGGTCCAATCTTACCCTTACGGTGTCCAACCATCGAAGGTCCAGTTCGGCGCTTCTTCTTGTTTCCACTACCAAGACGGAAAGGAACTGCAGATGCCTTTCGACGGATATCTGCTCGGTCTGAATCAATCTTGAGTACTTCGTTAAGGAAAGCGATTGCTTCTCCTGCCTTCATGTTCTTGACATATCGGCATATTTCGAAACAGTGCTTAACGTGCATATCCATATTGACTGCACGAGCTGTAGCAAGGCGGCTGCCTTGAAGTAATTGCGTGTAACCTTTTTGCGGGCTCTCACGTCGCTTTGAACGTCGGTCTAATTGTGTCTTTACCATATATCACACCTCACTTTAGGGCCACGTGCTTGGAAGAACGTGTTGCACCGACACCAGGGCCGCTGTGTGCGACGCCTCTTCGGGTAATTGCGAATTCACCAAGGTAATGACCAATCATTTCCGGCTTAATTTCGACAGGAATGAAGTTCTGTCCACTGTAGACAGAGATGGTCTTACCAACAAATTCAGGGAGTATAGGCATATCTCGACGGTGTGTACGAACAGTCTTGCCATTCGAACGGCGAACTCGGTCAAGGAAGTGTTCGTTCTCTTCAGAGAAGCCACGAACCATTGAACGGCGAGCACGAGAAGAAAGAACTGTAGCGATAGAGATTGCTGCAGGATCTTCTTCAGGAGGGAAGAGGGGCATTTTGGACAATTCTTCAACCGAATAACCACGGTAGGTGAATTCTCTCTTTACCCGGCCACTGGTAGTCGAAAGGCGCTTACGTGCCTTACGTCGACTGGCTTTAGGGGTCATAAAGGATTTCTTATTCTTACGTGCCATACATCATCACCTCAAATTTTCTTACCGCGTCCACGTCCGGAGCGGCTTGGTGCAATCAGACCGACCTTAGCACCTGGAGGGGTGCCTCGACCTACTGAGCTTGGACCGTGAACGGCTTGGTGATTTCCACCACCGTGCGGGTGATCCACTGGATTCATTGCTACACCACTCACGTGAGGGAAGAGCTTACCACGGGCCTTGGCCTTGTAGTATGCTGCACCAGCAGTTCGTAGTGGCATCTCGTCTCGGCCATGACCTGCAAGAACACCGATAGTTGCACGGCAGTTTGCAGGAAGTTCACGAAGTGAACCAGAGGGCATACGGACTCGGACTTTGTCACCGATTCGTGCTTCAACGTAACATGAGTTACCAGCAGCACGAGCGATTTTACCTCCGTCACCAGGACGGAGTTCTAGATTGTTGATGGCAGTTCCTTCAGGAATGTTGTAAAGAGCTGTAATGTTACCCGGTCGAAGAGCTGCGTTATCACCGATAGCGACTTTTGATCCGACTGCGAGTCCTTCAGTTGCAACGACGAGTGTCGATGCACCATCTGGCAACTTCATTCGTGCGAGAGGCGCTGAATGTACTGGACTGTGGAGTATTTCCGTGATCTCACCGACGACACCGCTGACACGAGGCATGCGATTCTCACCTGGGAACCGATGGCTAGCTACACGGTAACGTGGAGAGGAACCTTTTCGTTGTGCTCGTATTCTCTTACCCATGATAAATCACCTCAGAATGCTCCCAAGCGCATTGCTGCGTCTTCTGCGTCATAACCTTCGGCAAGCTTGACGGAAGCGTGCTTACCGTGTTTTGTATTTCGAACGTTGACTTTTGCCACTTCGACTTCGAAGATGGTTGCAACCGCACGTGCGATTTGAGCTTTTGTAGCGCTGCGGTGGACAATGAATTCAAGACGGTGCTCTTGAGTACGAGCTTCCATCGATTTTTCAGTCAACCATGGTTGAATAATAATATCGTATGCATTCATGATATTCACCTCAGTTAAGTGCCTCCACGGCATCTTTTGTAAAGACAGTCAAACGACCAATTGCGCCACCAGGTGCCAAGTCTTCAGCACACAAGTCGCGGGCTGCGACTACATCGACACCAGGGAGGTTTCGAGCAGCATGAGCCAAGCCGGACTTCTCCTTGACAACAAGGAGAATTGATTTTGGTGTTTTGTGGACACGTCCACGCATTGTACCTTTACCAGCACGGATATTTCGTCCGTCACGAGCACGAGTCAAATCCTCTCCAAGACCAATTTGGTTGAAGATTGCAATGACCTTGCGAGTAGCGGATCCATGATTGAAGGATTCAATGTTGAATTTCTCTGTTTTACCATCACGAACTTCGACATAGTTGCCGAGAACGATTGGGAGAGTAGAAATCTCTTCAGAGAATCGGTGACCTCGGGAACTGACGGTTTCAATGGAAGTGGTTGCAGCCAATGCAGAGTCTCGAGCAATACGTCGTTCCTTGAGGTTGAGTTTTCGACCCCAGTTCTTTTCGACCTTTGGTCCGTGAGCACGACGTCCACCCTTGGTGTGCGGGTTTTGTGCAGCTCGGCTTTGACCGGTTCTACGCATAATACGTGAAACACCACGGCCCTTCCCCCACCATTCGACGGAGTGCTTCATACCAGCCATTGGCGCTCGCTTTCCAACGTGTGCCCGTGAACCGTATGCTTGGCGGCGGTTGGCTCGGCTTGAGGCAACTGCCAACTTAATCAAGTCGGTACGGAGTTCGGTTGAAAATGCTTCAGAGAGGGTGACTTTCTTTCCGTTTTCTACGGAAATTTCGAAATTCTCTTGAAGACGGCCTGCGTCGACTTCGTCTTGACTGACGGTGTTTGTAATATCGAGAACATTGACTTTCAACTTCAGACCCCCTGCTTAGATGATGTACTTACGTAAGTGATTTCGTAAGGTGTTAGTTCTTTGTCGGATCCACGTGTAGCGTCTCGGAAACGAATCAAACGCTTTGCAGGTCCTGGAACACTTCCCTTAACGAGAATGTAATCGGAATTGACTTCACCATAATGGAGGAAACCGCCAGCTGGTGTGATTGCGTGTTCTTCAGGAGATGCAACTCGCAAAATACGCTTGTTGTATTCTGTGCGTTGATGGTATCCTGTTTGACCACCTTGTCGAATAGACTTTCGAACGTATCCGTCACCGAATGCACCCATGTTACCGTGTTGACGGCGTTTCTTCGAGTTTTTGTGAGATTGCAATTTTCCACCGAATCGCTTGATAACACCTTGCCATCCGTATCCTTTGGTAACTGCAACGATATCAGTAAAGCCGCCTTCAGTGAAAGCGTCAGCGAAGGAATATTCTTCACCAAACTTTTCCTTAGCGAAGGCGAGTTGCTCGCCGACATTTCCACCGTCAAGACCGATTTCCATGAGGTCAGGAGTCTTTGAAGAGAGGCTTGAAACTCCAGATGGTTGAGTTGCTGCAATAAGACGAACTTCGACCAAATCTGCTGCTTCGAGGTTTTCGAAGTGCTTGTTTGCGTCGTGTTCTTTACGCGCTGGAAGGCGCTTGAAGAGATCAGGGAATGCTTCACTGATTTGGCTTGCATCGGCCCATGCTTCACCGGCTGCTTGCTTGCCGTATGGTGTCATTGTGTAACCACGGACGCCGAGAATGCGCATTTTAGGGCACTCGACAACTGTGACTGGAATTCGAACTTCCTGTCCAGCAGATAGGCTACGTGGGTTTAAATCTCGAGCTAGAATATGAGTCATACCGGCTTTCCAACCAGCAAACCCTTGCATTCTTACTTCGTTCGCATCGGTTGTAGGCCACGATTTTACCAGACCGAATGGACGGGTTGCACGCTTTCGCGGGCTAAACGCCATTGATCCTCGTCGTGGGTGACTTTTCTTTGCCATGTTGGATTCCTCCTTTGTTTTATACAGCGCATTGGCCCCACCGTGGGGGGGCATACGAGGGCTCTCAGGAAAGGAGTAGCCGTGACACTGCGCCTCACTCCCCAGAACGGGAAACAAGACAGTAGGGGTCCTCGGGGGATGGCCCGTTGTGTCTGGCTGCTCACCTTTGAGCAACCATGCGACTTACCTCCCGTATATGAGTGGTTCGGTCGTCAACAGCGGAGAGGTTGCGTGATTTGTTCTCATTCTCAAGGGCTTTGGAACCTTTCGGTAAAGTTCGCAACTAAGGTGATGGTTTGGAATATCTCTCCGTATGAACTGTAAGGAGGCTTTTCCTTTCACTTTCACACCAGGTGCTCACACTATGCTTTTGAACCCTCGACTCGAAACTGTTGATATGGCAGTCGTGGTTCATCCTTTCTTGAACGACGGCGTCAACGCCCGAGCCTATCAAATGATGGCGCTACGCAATGCATTAGCTGCCTCGACTCTGATGGTCATGCCCACCGGATTTGGCAAGACTGCAGTGGAATGGATGGCTATGGCTGAAGCCTTACGATTGGACAATGGGAAAATTCTCCTCATTGCTCCAACGACAGGTTTAGTAGAACAACAGCAACGTATGGCACGAGAAATGTTGAATCTCGAACCTGGACTCATTCAAACCTATACTGGAGATATTACTCCTGCGAAGCGACCACCGGTATGGAAGAAGGCCCGCATAATAATGGCAACCTCTCAAGTTATTCGAAACGATGCTATGAACGAGTTGATCGATTTATCTGAAGTGAGTTTACTTATTGTTGATGAAGCACACCATGGAACTGGAAAACATGCTTATGCTCAGGTAGGTCGCTTGTATCGAGAGGCTCATGAGCATGCACCATTGGTATTGGGAGCAACGGCAAGCCCAGGTTCTACCGAACAAAATATCATGGAAGTGATTCGAACATACGGGTTTGATTGTTTGGACGTCTCACGAAAGGAAGACCCAATGTTACAACCGTATGCCGTTGATATGAGCACTGTACCCCACCGCCTTCCCCTTCCAAGTACCCTTACCACCCTTCTCCAACCTCTCAAAGATCATTTCGAACAAGAAGCCAAACACCTCCAAGACCTCGGCTTCCTCTCGCCAACAGCCCACATATCTGGGAAAATGATTGATGAGGCCCAGTTCCGTGCAAGTCAAGCCATTCAACGTAGAGATGTTCGAGGATACGATGCTGCTCGACGAATAGGCGATTTACGCCGAACACACATACTGTTAGACCTCATTCAGACACAGGGCCTCAAGGCTGCATTATCGTTTTTGGACAGAGCAGAGGAAGACGGGAGAACTGGTGAAAGGACTACGAATCGTTTTGTAGCAAAACCAGCTGTACATCAATTCCGAATCGCTGCAAAGGATATTCCAGAACTTCACCCCAAACCAAATCATGTTCGACATTTAGTCCAAAAACAAATCATAGAACATCCTAACAGCAAGATTATTGTCTTCACTGAATACAGAGACACCGTAGAGAATATCGTTGGAATGCTCGACTCTATAGAAAATATCAACCCTGACCGTTTCATCGGTCAATCGGGTAAAGGCAAGCGAAAAGGTATGACTCAGAAGCAACAACTGGAACAGCTACGTCGATTTAGAGTGGGTGAAATCAATGTCTTGGTCGCTACCTCTGTCGGTGAAGAAGGATTAGATGTACCTGCTGCTGAACTGGTCATTCTTTACGAACCTGTACCGAGTGCAATACGTGCAATTCAACGCAGAGGGCGTACTGCTCGCCAACAAGCAGGAACCGTACATACGTTGATTGCAGAAGGAACACGTGATGAATACGTCAATATTGCCGCCGAAAAGCGAGAAAAGCGGATGCATAGGTTGTTGCAAAGAATACGAACACGAGGATTAATCCCCTCTCGCCCACCTCCAACCGATGAAGTATTCGAATTCTTTTCGATTCAAACAGAAGATGAGATCTTGAGTGTGCCTGAATTCATCGAGCAGCAACAAAAGAACATCTTGGATGAATTGGAACAGAACAAACCAACAGAGGTCGAAGAAATCGTCAATGAAACCACACCGGAACGAGGACCTCCGGTCATTGCACCTGCTGAACGACGGCACAGTCAACAAATGGGCCTTGAACAATTTGCCAGAAATGCTGAAACAATACCCGTCAAAGAAATCTCAAAAATTGAGGAATTACGAACGACGTACCCTGCTCCTATCCTCGATGGACAAGCACATCGCCATCAAGAGAATTTGTCATCAGCAGCCGCTTCTGCTGTAGTATCTGAAATGGGAGTGGCACAGAACAAAGATATTGTCGTAACGCTTGATCATCGTGAATCATCTTCTACCTTAGGACCTTACTTGAGAAGTTTAGGCGTGAAAATTCAATTTAGCCATCTCCTCCACGGTGATATCCGAATATCTGACCGCATTCTCATCGAAAGAAAAACAGCCAGAGATTTAGTTCAATCTTTGACCGATGGAAGACTGTTGCATCAATGCAGGCGATTAGTCGCCGCTGCCTCTCGGCCAATGTTACTTATCGAAATTGGGCAAGGACATGGTCAATTCGTTCATCCAAACGCCGTCCATGGAGCACTTGCCCATGTAAGTCTCGATTTGGGAATTCCGATTATGATGACGAAAAGCCCAGAAGAGTCTGCCCATTTCCTTGCATCCGCTGCTCAACGAGAACACGATTTAATCGAACGGATGGCATCACTCGCACATACAAGAACGACACATTTTGACGATGAGCGAAGCCTTGAACGTGCGATATCGGCAGCTGTAGCAGAAATCAAGGCAATTGAATTGAGTGAAAATATCGATGCACCTTTAGCCCAACGATGGACTTCATTTCAAAAGTCTGAGTCGGTCGAAGTTCTTTCTGCCATACCTGGAATTGGAAAGAAGAAAGCTGAATCATTAATTGACTCCTTCACGACCGTTTCAAGAGTGTTTGCTGCAAGCGTAGAGGAACTCAGTGCTTGTGATGGAGTGGGCACCGCCAGTGCCCTTACAGTGTTTGAAATGCTTCACGGATGATTATCCGCCAATCACTAACGCACGGGTGCGGAGTTGTGCAAATCGAGTCGGGTAGTGTCCCAAAGCAAAAGCCACTAATTCTGCAAGATGAAGAATGGGCATAGATGTGTCTTTTCTTGCCACTTTTCCAGCCTTTGATTGATACGAGTCAAGGTTTGAATGTGAAATTGTGCAGGCTGAGACGAGAATGTCTGCACCGTTACTCTTGGCATCAGAAAGCACAGATGCTGTCATTTTCATAACTGGCTTGTTAATGGTTAACAAAGCAGGAGCACCAACACTTTGGCATTTCAAATCATACTCGACTGGTGTACCTCCTAAGGCAGTAATCAATTGTTCCATGTACGTTGGCATGAACGGGTCATCGTCTCCACAGGCCCCTTGACGTTGCATGTTTGGCCCATAATAAGCAGCGACATTCAATCGTATAGGGTTGATGACGGCATCTCTGATTTTTTCAAGGCCGATCTCTTCAACGAGGAAATGCAACAAGTGACGTGATTTTGATTCACCCGTGAATTCTACGTTCGAGGTTCGAGCAACAATGTTGTTGACATGATTCGCAAAACTGATATCTTCACGGAACTCATCAATGGTATCGCACATGATTCCATGGCTGGTAGCGCAGGTCGTCAAAACATCTAATCCCTTGGACTCTGCCAAAGCGAGGTTACGAGCCACAAGAGCGTGTTGGAGTTTTGGAGACGATTGCTTGATGATGTTAGCACCGTCACTGCTTGCTTTTGGTAGTTCAATCAGAACAATACCGAGTGTCTTACACAATGGTTGGATGCAGTCTTCAACTTCTGCAGAGGAGGCTCGAGCAGCGTTACCAGCATAATATGCAATTTTTATAGCCATGCAATCACCTCAGAACCTTTGGTCAATCTCATTAAACAAATTCACGACTTCGTGATGTGCAGCCACTTTACTGTTAATCATGTTTGGAATCTTACCAATTCCAGCTGGAGGAAGGAGAAGTGCTTGCAAACTACGGAATGGAGGTGAACCGGTTCGAGTGAAACCGAGTACCATCCGTGCTGAGACGCCATCAAAGACATTGCTCAAAAGCCCGAGAGGACCGAGGACTTGCCGGTAAAGAGTGGTTTCGTTGACCTTACCGCTCCATTTGACACTGCGCCCGTACCATTTGACCAAACGTCCATGTGGACCGGTGTAATTTGTTGAGTTCAAGAGTTTGCCACGGGCGGAATTCAATGCCTTAGAAGCGGTTTGACCATCGGAACCATAGCGTGCTACGGAGGCGAAGTCTGCTTCAGCCCATACGCCATGTTCACTTCCAATGGAAGTGATCAAGTCTTTCTGTTGTGCATCGCCAGTACGTGGGTCAATACTGCGAGTCCATTGTTGAAGGAGTACTCCAGGACCTTTGTATTCAGAGTCATAAGCAAAAGTATCGGACATTGATTGAAGTAATTGATAGGAGACAACATCAGTCATAGCGTGAAGAGTATCAGCAGTTGAGATATCCATTGTTCCCATTGCACTACCATTGAGCAAGGTATGCCCGTCACGAGGGTCTGCCCGCATCCATGGCTTCGATGCACTTCTTTGGGATTCAAACGAGGAATAGTCGACAATCAAATCACGAATCACAGGGTAGCCTGGAAGTGGTTCAATCTTTAAGACGCCACCATCACTGACAAGGTCACTGATTTGGATTGAGTCTGCAAGAACAACACGACCGTTCACTCTGATTCCTGAAGTTGGACTTCCATTCCCGTTACCACGTCGGAAAGCAAGGCTTCCGTCGACATCATGCTGGATTGCTACAAGAAGGTCTTCAACCGTAGCATGTCCTGGAATTGCACAGGCAATGGTATCCCATCCGGTGTCTGCTGCTGCTGGGCAGTAACGGAATAAAGAAAGAGTAATTGATAACTCATTTTGGGTAATGGTCGCTGGAGTAAAGTCTCCTGAAGCGACTTCTTCACCGGAGCCGGAACCGTATTCTTTCATTTCATCGAGAAGAACTTCTTGAAGCGTACCTGATTCATCAACACAAGCGATCATTGGGAGTGCTTCCGCAATCCATTGACCGTAAGCAATGTCAAAATCAACATCACACAATTGAATTGCATGGACACGATTTGCACCAAGTGCGACGTATTTTTCATCCCAGTCAGTTCCTGCCTTACAGAATTCATCATAGGATGTGTCGCCAATTGCACAGATACTGAAAGAGACGCCAGAGAGTGAAGGAGATTGGGAGTTGACAGATTGCCACAATGTTTCTGCATTATCAGGCATTTCGCCTTCTCCCCATGTCGAGGTGATGATCAAAGTGCGCTTGTGGTTACCAAGTGCAGCAGGGTCAAATCCATCCATATCGTAAACGGTTGGAATCAAACCATAGTTAGCGGCCAACTTAGCAGTCTTTTCAGCAAGTCCTGCAGCATTTCCAGTTTGTGAACCGAAGAAAATAGACAAGGAACGGTCGCCTCCGAGTAAGGCTTGCAATGCTTCACTGCCGCCAGTAGCAACGGCTGCGGCTGCAGCGGGTGCGGCTACGGCAACTGCTTCAGCAGGTGCGACTTCAGTAACTGTTTCAGATGCGCCGTCAGTTTGAAGTTCAAACTTGATGATTTCAACAGGGCAAGCCTCAGCAGCTTCAAGAATCATTTCACCGTAATCAGCACCGGTTGAACCGGACATTGTAGCGCCACCGACGTTACGGTCGAAGACGCCATCAGTACGAACTGCAGCCAAAATTTGGGAAGTGTCCTCAGTAATAAAAAATACTTCAGGACAGATGTCTTGACAAGCGTCACAAGTGATGCAATCTTCTTCAATCCACACCTTTGCAACGATGGTCAAGTAAATCACCCTTACTTACGTAGTCGTAAGCAAAGTTTGCCACCATGGAGGGGCCTTTCAAGGTTCGCTTTTGCTCGTATGGAACGAGAGAGAGATTTGAGGGGAGATTCAACCACGGATTCTACTGAGAATTCAGAAGCAAACTTCACATTTGGAAGTCGCCCATGTCGCCCATTCCACCCATGCCGCCGTCCATCGAGGCGCCCTTTGAGGAAATGACATCGTCAATTCGGAGAATCATGATAGCCGTTTCTGTTGCGGACTGAATTGCTTGTTCGACAACACGCATTGGCTCGATGACATTTGCAGCCTTCATATCGACTACGCCACCTTCATACACATTGATTCCAGCATGTGATTGTCCATCAGCATGTGCTTTGCGCAATTCAATAAGTGTTGTAACGGGGTCCAATCCAGCGTTCTCTGCCAAGGTACGTGGAATGATTTCAAGAGCAGAAGCAAATGCTTCAATAGCCATTTGTTCACGACCACCGACGGATTCTGCAAAGGTTCGAAGATCACGTGAGAGGGCTGCCAAGACACTGCCGCCACCTGTGAGGACTGCGCCATCTTCCCAAGCAACAGAAACAACGCCGACTGCGTCATCAAAGGCTCGACGGATTTCATCAACGACGTGTTCGGTACCACCACGGAGGAGAACTGAAACCGATTTGGCCTCAGGACATCCTGTAATGAAGGTCATGTTGGATTCACCAATTTTACGTTCTTCGACTTTTGCTGCATGACCAAGGTCATCAGCGGTAAGGTCGTCAAGGTTCGTAACAATACGACCTGCAGTTGCTTTTGAGAGAGCTTCCATATCGGATTTCTTAGCACGGCGAATAGCAAAGATTCCTGCTTTCGACATGTAGTGTTGAGCCAATTCATCAATGCCCTTCTGGCAAACCAAAACAGTAGCGCCAGAGGCTTGAATCTTCTCAACCAAACCACGGATGTAGTTTTCTTCTTCTTCCAAGAAGAGAGAAAGTTGGTTTGGGTCTGTGATATGAATTTTAGCGTCAACTTCAGTTTTCTTGACTTCAATGGCCGAATTGATGAGAGCGATGCTTGCATTGGCCATTGAACGTGGCATACCGGCATGAACTCGTTCCTTATCCAAGAGTATTCCATCAATCAGAGATGAATCCTTAATCGAGCCACCTTGTCGCTTTTCGACTTTGATATCTGAAAGGTCGACGATGCGCTCATCGTTTTCTATAATTCCAACAGCGTTGACTGCACGGACACAGATGTCAGCCATGAAACTCTTGACTGCACCAGCAGATTTCCCGGTAAGTGCGGTCTTTGCAACTTCCATCAAAACTGCGTCTTGGTTTTCAGTCGAGATACCATGTGCTTCAAGGAGTTCAACTGCCTTTTCAGCAGCCAATCGGAATCCTTCACAAATGACTGTAGGATGAACATTTTGCTCAATGAGGTCTTCGCTTCGCTTGAGAAGTTCACCAGAAAGAATGACTGCAGAAGTCGTCCCATCATAGCAATGTTGTTCTTGGGTCTTTGCGACTTCAATGATCATCTTTGCAGCTGGATGGTCGATATCCATTTCCTTGAGAATAGTAGCACCGTCATTGGTGATGACAACATCACCCATTGAGTCAACCAACATCTTGTCCATTCCTTTGGGACCGAGAGTTGAACGAACGGCATCAGCAACTGCTTTTGCAGCCGCTATGTTGTTCGATTGGGCTGTTCGTCCACGTGTGCGTTGTGTTCCATCCTTCAAAATGAAGATTGGTGCTTGTCCATTTCCATACATGATAACGTCTCCGTTGCAACTTTGCCGAGGGCGAATACGCCTTGAACCCTACGCTTGAGGTGAACAGACGTTTCAAGCCTGACCATTTTGCTCAAGCCACATCTGGCCGTAGACGTTCCATTGGTCCATGGTCCAGCCTTCAGGCAATCCTGCAGCCGGTACTTGAGGTGCCGAATCAGCAGCCCCAAGGTCGGGTGAAGGGGGTGATGGAGCAGGGTACGCAGGAGGCGGAGTAATGTCCCCCGAGACGGCACTATCGTGGATATTGTACGTGATGTTTTGAACCACTGAGGTAGAAGCAAGCTGCGCAGGAGCCATTGCCGGTGGAGCACCCGCTGGAGGTGCAATATTAGGGAGGGTCTTAGGCGCATCATATTCCGCACCGGCAACTGGGACGGTTGGAGCTGCTGCGACTGAACCGTAGGTTGCTTCAACACTACCTTCGTATCCTTCAGCACCCCAGCCACCGTAATCGTCTTCTTCTTCTTCCTCAGAGAGGATTTTGAAAACAACTCCAACGCCGACAAGGAAAATTCCGATAAAGCCAACCCACATCAAAATTGAACCAACATCGGGTCCACTTGACCCCGAACTTGCGCCATCACCAGATGCTTGCGCACCAGTTTTAATGAGTTCAAGTTGCAAGGTTGTGCTTGCTGCATCACTCACAGTTTGGGATTGAGCCCAGAGTGTGAGATTGGTGAATAATGAATCTTGACCGAGGTTGTTGAGTGTAGTTTTCGAGACGGTGAAGATAACGGTCACTTCACGTTCTTCTTCAACTGCGAGAGAAAAGGTGCGGTCATTGTTTGCAATACGTGATTGAATCCAATTCGAAGATTCACCGTTATCCAAGTTCATGGACACAGATTGAGCAGTTGTATATTGATTACGAACTGTAACCGTCATGGACCAAGCATCCGCAGGATCTGCATCATCAATCACTAGGATTCCAGTTGGAATAATTTTCAGCCAGTTTTGGGAACCGACCAAGTAAGTTGCGGAGCCTGTTGCGCTGATGTTCATATCGTTGACACTCGTTGCAATAACTCCCATTGTCAATTGACCTTCTGTTCCGTCAAGGAACGAGAAACGGACAGATACATTGTAACTCGTACCGGTTGCAATCTCTGGAGTTTTACCATCGTAAAGATTGGTATATTCAGCAATCATTCCGATTGGTAGATCCAATGACATTGTGAACCGATCAATGCTGTTTCCATCGTTTCGGACTTCGAATGACATTGTTTGAGCAGATTCTCCTGGGATGTAGGATTGGTCTGCATCTTCATCAGACACATGAACAGCAGCAGTATCGAGGATATCGACGGTTAAAGCAATCGAAGCAGAGACACTTGGGTCGTCAACACTGGTTGCCTTGACGGTGAGGCCGTACAATCCAGGGCTAAGGCCAATAGGCATAGGTAGATTCAGTTGGATGATTGAAGAGCCATCCCAAGCATCCATGACCGCAGTTTGACTTGCCACCAAGTTTGCTCCAAGTTGCCAATTTTGCTGCGTAAGAGACAAATCATACTGTTCATCATCGTTACCAGTATTGGCAATGGAGATGTAGACTTTTCTTGAAATGCCATTTGCTGCACCTGAAAAGTCAATTTGGTCGGTTTGAAGTGAAACTTCACGGTAGATTGGAACTTCGATATTTCGAACTAAGACATCGTTACCAAACAAAGCACCACATGAAGGACATGTTGCACGGAGATTGAAGGAAACTGTACCTGGGTTCGCTTGGGTAGCAGCCGTAATATTCAACTGCAAGTTGATACTTTTTCCACGAGCGACGAACACTGGACTCGAAACAGGAGCCCCGGTTTCATTGACAATCAGAGCATCCCAGTTATCTTCGGAGAAGGTGGTTGCTAAGTTAAACGAAGCATCTCTGTTTCCAGAGTTCTGCAAACGGAAAGGAACCATACCGTATTCACCAGGGCCAAAGGAACCTGCTTGCAAACCGACGGTTGAGGAAAGGGAGACTCCGTATTGTTCAGTTACTCCGACTGGAGTAGTTACACGCGCTTTTTCACCTGCGTTTTGTCCAGAGGCATCCGTCAACCAAAGTTCCCATGTTAATTGCTGAACGTCAGCGCCTGGAGGGACCGTGAGGTTCACCCATAGGTCGATTGAAGCGCCACCTTGAATCGGTGGGATCAAGATACTTGTATCGTGGTCAGGAACTAAAATCGAATAGCCTGCAGAGTTCACGTATACTGCATCTTGACGAATCATTGGGTTAGCTGGGTCCATCCATGTGATGTTCGATATATTCGAGTCTGCACGAATTGTAGCAGGGGAATAACCGTTGTTGGTCACGACACAGTAGAGCGATAAGACTGCACTTGGAGGTGCAGAATAACCGTTTTCTGGTGCATCACACGAGATGTCCAAAGTGTATTCCTGGACCTTTCGAACACCGAAATGAATCCAGTCATCAATGTGGAAACCACCAGATGCTCCGCTGCTGTCGCTACGGAGTACCATTCCCATGGAATATGAGTTGCCACCAAGGAATACATTCTGATTGGTCACATAAGGATTCTGAAGGTAGGTGACTTGTGGGTCCCAACTAATGTTCGTCCATTGGTCAGGGGCTTGACTCGGGTTTGCCGCACTGATGTCGTAAACAATTGATTCATTGATGTTTTGAGAACCGGAGCCTCGCCACATTTCGATGGAGACACTATCGCCTGCAGCAACGCTTCCCCACGCTTGAATGTGAATTTGTGAAGAGATGTAGTTCGATGCATAGAAGATATTTCTACAAATATAATATTGGTAAGTTTGTGACATTCCAGGGTCAAGTTGGGCATTTGGACCACAATTCTGCCCGGAAGTTGAATAATATGAGTTGACCAAACGGTCGTGTGCATTGGATGGATAATTATTACCTTCTGCAGCATTACCCCAATGCTTGGAACCAACTGCTCCCCCGCTCAAGTCATTCCACGAACCTTGACCAGTTGAATCGCCACCGTTAGCAGGGTAACGTGCTGACATGAACGTCGAAGATTGCGTTGTTGTACCATCGAAGGGATCTTTCATGATGGCAATTGGAACGGTCTTTTCGAGCATGTCGTTTTCGTTTCGGTCATCGTTGTTGGAATCTTTGTCAACCATTGCCCGGAGAGTCAATCCACCAGTAAGGTCGTTGGTTGTCGTGTTGAGAATGGAATGAGCTGCAGTTGGAGTCCAAACAAAAGATTTGGAAGCGGTTTGACCACCGATGAGTTCACCAGAAGTCCAAGCAAAGGTCTCCACCACATAGCCGATTGGATGAATGACCTGAATCATAGCGTCGGAACTTTTTCCAGAAAAAGAACCTCCAGTACGTTGGATTTCCATTCCAATTTCAATTTTATCACCTTCGAACAAATATTCTAAGGTGGTCCCATTTGATTGGGTCCAAACTTCTGCACTGCTACTGGCATTTCCAAGTGTAATTCGAACAACCTTCCAATCGTCGTTTTGCCCACCTCGTGCATCGGCAGCGCTTACAGGAGCACCTATGCCCATAGCAAGAGTTTGGAGTAACATAAGGGCAACAAGAGTCAAAGGAGTGATACGACGCATAAGACCAACAGAACCTCGGAGTTTCAAGTGGCATATAGAGATGGCCTTTCGGTGACCCCGTAGGGGTCCAGTGAAAAGAAGAGATTATTCCTTGAATTTTCTTAACCCTTTTATGGCTGGTTGGTCAAAGTCAGGCATTGAAAGTGAATCCGTTGACGAAGGAAGAATACCCTCTTCAGTCCCCATTTGATCAAACAAATCACTGATGCCTTGGAATTCTACTTGTTCACCGTCCAATGGTAATACATCGGTGATTCCACTCGCTTGGTCGACATGTGAGACACTTTCACCGAGCGATTGAATCGCTGTTGGTGCTTGAACGACTGAGGATGACCCTGCGACAACTGCACTTACACCTTGAAACGCAGTTGCTGCTTTCGAAGCGACAACTGTAGATGCAACGACAGCGGCTGTCGTCGCCACGCCTACGCTTTTGCCCAGTAGTTTTGACGTTGAAGATTGGGGTTTTTCAGGCGAAGGCGGGCGATGGTCATACATCCACTCAGGTGGGTCAGAAGAACCTGCACCGAGCACGGCAATGGTGGTGAAGGCTGCAAGTGGCATGACTGCTAATGCAGTTAACAAATCCAAGAATGAAGTTTCAGGAACCGCACCAATTGACAATGAAGTTTCAAACAATTCTTTTTCCAAGTTGATACTGAGGTTGAGATCAGGGCCCATCCATCCGATGACTGCTACACTGGCGACTCGACCAAGAAGCCACAAAACAAGAACAGGGGCAAGCCAAGACAACTTGGTCATCGAAATGAGCCATTTGCGAGTAAATGAGGCAATACCAATATATTTTTCAGCGATTCTCGGATAAACTTTCATCACAAAAAGTAGGCCGAAAAGATAGACGAGAAGTGCCAGTTCAAGTCTTCGGTTTGGATGCATGATCGTATCAGGAATAATAAGAACCAAAAATAACGGAACTGTTGCTAAGAGAACCTGAAATGGGACTGCTAACAAAATGAGTCCACCATGTGTCGAAAGAATTGAGTGACCATCTATCCATCGCTCATGCGCAAGTACAGTGAGGCGGCCATGGGGTGAATTCGCATACTGTTGTCGACCAATACGCCGAGATGATGCGTCACCTTTTTCTCGACTCAAGCCTAAGTAACGCCTCCATCCACCTTTGTCGATGACTCGAAGTGGCCGGAATCCTCCCAACAAGAGTGCCAGCACTAATGCAATCATTCCGTACATCAGTGATGCTGCGGTAATCCACGGCAGCATGTTTCGATCAAAGGAAATCGCCGCACCCTCATTGGCAAAAGAGATTTGGAAAAAATACGTGATGGAAAAGGCGATGAAAGGCGTCAAAAATACTTGACAAAAAGCAACAATGGTCAACCATATACGTGGTATGAGCGTTTTCCGCCGTGCATACCGCCCCATGGCTACGGCTGACTCATGCATACCTCAAAGATTGCCCTTGGACTGAGGCCCAAAAGGCCGGATGGTAATGGCGTACTTTTCGCCATCACTCTTCTTCATCTGGTAAGGAAACCATAGGGTAGCCATCACTCAACAACAAACGAATGAATCCAAATGGTCGACGTTCACTTCGTTTACGACCAAGGTCAGGCCGAGCCATATCAGAAAGTTTGGAATTGCAATTTACACAATATACTCCGGTGACTTGCCAGTAAGGAGAAGTCCAGTTACAGCAGCCATCTGAATATTCTTCTTGATTCAAAATAATCTGCAACTCAGTGGCCATATCCCGGGTCCAAGGGGGTGCTTGCCCACCAAGCAGTGATTGTATTCGATTCAAGAGATACCAACCACTGGCAATCCACAGACCAAACCCAAAGGTTGCATCACCCCATCGAACAGAAGCAAGTCCAACCGCCAAAGGAAGAACGACAACAACGAGCCCCATCCAGTAAAACATACGCATGTGAAGCACGCGTTGAGTGAGATAGGGAGAAAGAGGAATTGCTTCAGGATGTGGAGGGAAACGAGTGTTGAACCCTTTCGTTCGAGAAAGAAGAAGATACGGAAAACGTGGGAGGATGTGACCTATGCAACAGCCGAGTGTGAAAGAACCAACCCCGGCAATCAAACTCATCTGTTCACCTCAAATCAAGATTGTAGACGCTTTAGGGTCTTTTCGACTTTATCCATGCCTCGGGAAATATCTTCTTGACTGATGGTGTAGGCAAACCGAAGATGACCTTCTCCAGATGGTCCAAAAGCAGAACCTGGGGAACACAAAACACCATCTTTGAGCAATTCTAAAGCCAATTCTTCAGAACTCATGTTCGGAACGTCGACCTTGGGGAAAACATAGATCGCACCTTTCGGTTTGTGGCATTCAACACCAGGCATTGCGTTCAATCGATCGACAATGAGGTCACAACGCTTTTGAAATTCTGCTGCGAGTTTGTCGGGGTAATCGCTTGCATGCTCCATAGCTGCTAGAATGGCATGTTGCATGGCATCGTTTGAACACGCTGCGATATAATATTGCATTTTGATGATTTGACTCATCGCTTCGAGGTTGGTCGAAGCAATGTATCCCATTCGCCATCCGGTCATAGCAAAAGTTTTGGAAAAAGAATTCACCAGTAGCACCCGGTCGTATCCAGTGCCCATAAATGAGACGTGCTTACTTTCGAAAACGATTCGGTCATAGACTTCATCGGAAATAAGCCAAAGATCGTGCTTCTCTGCGAATTCAAGCAATTCATCTCGTTGTTGCTCGCTTAATGTCCCGCCAGTAGGATTACTTGGGAAATTGTAGAGAATTGCTACAGTGTTCTCATCGACGAGTGCTTCTAAATCTTCAACACGAGGTATAAATTCGTTTTCAAATAAACATGGATAGAATCGAGCATCTCCACCTGCAATAGAAACGTCAGGGCCATACAATGGGAAATACGGCTCGGGCAACAACACATTGTCGCCAGGATTGACAAGCGTCAAAAAGAGATTAAGCAAAGCATTGGTTCCTGACATGGTGATACAAACGTTCTTTTCATCCATTCCAGTTTGATACGCCTCCCATGATTCTGCAATTTTCTTACGCAATGGAGGATAACCTGCAGTTGTTGTGTATTTGTTTCGGCCATCAAGCATGGCTTGATGAAAGGCCTCAATGGCAATTGGAGGAGGTTGAAAGTCAGGTTCGCCAAGTCCGAAGGAGATGACATCGTCTCCAGCCAAGTCAAACATCTTGCGAACACCAGTCGGTTGAAGGTCCAAAACCCTGTCACTATATGTTCGCATAGTATCACCGAATCAAAGGGTCCTTTTCAAGTCAAGGACACAAGAAGGCATCAATTGCCCTTTTTCTCCACAACTGCGCCTTCGACAAGAATGGCGTCAATAGCGTCAGCCATCTCCGCATCAGATTCTATTACTGCTTCAATCGATGCTTCTGAATCCATCGGTAAAAGACCGAGTGGCGTTTGAGTACGAGCATTCAACATGGTGGCAAGCAGCATGAAAATCACAACCATGCCACCGAGTGTCAAACCGAGAGTGAATCCTTCATCGATAGAACTTGCATCGCCTGAACCCATGACCATTACGGAAACTGGGAGAGATTGGACGCCGGCGTCATTCAGGCCACGGATTTCGATTGTTTGGTTCCCTTTATCCAAGGAATCAAGATCCAAAGCAATGGCCCAGGTAAAGCGTTGTAATGCAGCAAGTTGATCGCTAGCATCATCAAATGCAGCACTCTTCCAAGCGCCGTTTCCAATTCGATATTCCACCGCACGAACAGTACTTGCTTGACTCCATGCCATTCCTTCGATGACATACAAGCCGTTGCTTGAATTGACCGAGGCATTGACGATGTGCACTTGGGTAAAGACATCGACTGCGCCAGTGAGGTTTTGCTCTTTGAGCATGAAAGCCATTTTCGTAGCCTCATATGCATCTACCATACCCCAGCCAAAGTCACGGTTCCAAAACGGGTCAACATCAGGTTGAGTTGCTTCGCCTCTTCGTTCAGCAGTGAGTTTGATGATTTCTTTTACTTCTGCAGGAGAAAGGTCTGGGTTGGCTTCAAGCATTAAAGCGATGATTCCAGACACAGATGGTGTAGCATACGAAGTCCCTGAACCTCGGCCAGTATAACCGTTTTCAGCAGCATCGCCACCAAGGAAATTGTTACACAGACCGGTCGTCACGCAACCTTCCGCTTGTATGATGTTGGACCCCGGTGCTGAAATTTCAGGTTTGAGTTCATTGAGTGGATTACCATCACCGTTGTCTGCACGTGGTCCTCGGGAAGAATATCCTGCAATGACATCGTCTTCTCGGTTGACGGTGTTCAAATCATCTGTTGCACCTACTGTAATCGAGAGGTCGGATGAGCCCATACCCGAAAGCCCATCGTTATCCGGTCCATCGTTCCCTGCAGCAACACTCACGACAATACCGGCTTCCATAGCCACATTGAGGATCTCACTGTGCATATCGCCTCCATCTGAGCCGCCTCCTTCATGAGAGGTAATACCCCAAGAAAGAGAAAGGATGTCAATACCGTAATTGGTACCGTCTGCATCTTGCCATGCTGTATCTTTGTTATCGATAATCCATTGAATTCCGTTCATTGCAGATTCATAGAACTCTTGTTCGAGAACATAGTTTTCAAACGGTCCGGCACCAGCATCGGTTCCAATTCGAACATCGACCAATGCAGCATCGGGTGCAGCACCATAAAATCCAGTTTGTGCGCCACTGGCGTCAATGCCTGTAGCTGCAGCCATCCCCATGCACGCAGTTCCATGCTGATTTCCATCATCAGGGTCAAAAGTCCCGTCAGTTTCACGGAGACCTCCACCTGCAGCGATGCATATTGGGTCCGATGGAGTGTAACAAACTGCATCGTAACCGGCGACAAATTTCTCGCTCAGACCTGGATGTTCGTTATCGACCCCAGTATCGACCATGGCAATGTTAACCCCAGCACCAGAGACACCAAGGTCCCAAGCACCGACTGGATAGAAACTCGAATTACTTGCTTTAACGGCAGGGGTTTGAACATCACCGTAAAAGATGACATTCCCGTATTCTTCAACCATCACTACATCTTCAAGAGCGGCAAGAGTTGGAGCAAGAGAAGTATTGACTTGGCCCAAAAGAACGCCATTAACCGCTTCGATGACATCAACAACAGTCAAACCGAGTTGTTCAAGAGCATTTAGATGAGATTCAGTCACATCGGTTTGATAGACCAAACCGATACCTGTAATCCCAACCATGGTCTCAAGTGAATCGTGAATTTCATTTCGGTCAAGGTCAAGATTGGTTCGCTCCCACCATGGTGTATCATCATCGACCCATTGAGGAGGGGTTTGTTGAGGAACTTCGAACGTTTGGCTGGAATGAATCCATTGCAGACCTTCACCATCCACACTTGACCAATTGTTACGACCATCATAGTCGCCAACAGTAAGCGATCCGGTAACCGGACCCATCATTACAGCAAAAAGAAACAGAGCAAGTAGACGACGCATAGACTTCCCTCATGTAAACGGTATTGCCATGAGTCAAGAAGATATGCCTTGGTTGAAAAGACATTGTCTTGCGAATTGAACAGATAACAATGGTGGGGGCAGAGGGATTTGAACCCCCCCCAGGTGGTTTGGAGCCACCGATACTACCAAGCTATACTATACCCCCAGTGAGTAATTCACTGCGAATATCAAGACTTGGCTTGTCGGCGAGCACGCTTTCGACGGCGCAACTTCTTCTTACGCCACTTCCACCGTTGATTACCGGTTTTCTTCCAAGCACGTGAGCCTCGCTTCATGGTGAACGAGCCTCCGACCAACCATCCATATATGATAGCATCGGGTTAAACCCTTGAGTCTAGATTCTAAAAAAACCGGGCGAATGAGATGAAAACCCCTCAATACAATGGAAAAGTGGGTGTATCAGTCCTCCATTGCATCTTGTACCCGACTTCAACTCTCAAAGAATCGCCGTGGACTATAACACCTGACAAACGATGCCGTCGAGTGATTCTGCAAGTACGGGAAAAAGGTTAATTCCTTCTGTGTAAGTTTGTTTCATGGATAACCTTCAATCACTTACTGTTTCAAAGTTGAAAGAGAAGTTAAGAGATCAAGGCAAAAAAGTATCTGGAACTAAAAAAGAACTCATTTTGAGACTGAAGGAAGGTGAAGAAGAAAAGTTTCTCAACTTCGATGATGATTCAAAACCTGTTGTTGATATTGACTCGGTTTCGACTCCTAAGAAACGTATTATTTGCACACGTTGTTCTCAAATATTGAATCTCCCAGAGGGGTATGAAGGGTACGTGAAGTGCCCTCAATGTGGACATCGTTTCAAGAAGAGTCTTCGAGTCACCTTCGAAATGAATCCATTTACAAAGCAACTCCTCATTGCATCGGGATTGGCTTTTTTGATTGCGATGATCTCATTTTGGAACATGGGAGAAGTTTGTTTGTTTGGATGTGGCATGACCGATGGGTGGTTCGGGTTCCTCATATCTGGCATCGTAAGTATTGCAATCGGTAGCATATTGATTCTGTATGCATTCTTCTCTTCTTACAAGAGGTATTAGAGACCTGGGCATTTCAAGTTCAAGAACGTAAGTTCATGGTGTTGAGTTCTTCGATTTTCTTGAATACGGACTCAAAGTTGGTGGCAGATGTACCAGAATCAACGGAAGCCTGAGCAGACGATATCCCCGCCTAAGTAATTCATCCAAATCCATGTACGGGTCGGAACGCACCTATTTGAGTGATTCAATTGAGGGAAGAGCATGCTCAGTGCCGCTTTGTACGATCGTATCCTAGGTCACAGAGCGAATGAAACGCTACGGCATCTTTGCATTCGAACCGCCATACTCGGGTTCTTACTCCACTTGCTTTTATGTCTGCTCTATCAGTTGGGCTTCATCGATTTTAGTGTACAAACCAGTGGGTTATTCGATTCGTACCTCGATGCATTATACACTCC